>NZ_JBALQK010000008.1:92850-107329 GCF_036965845.1 Bacillus sp. JJ1127
AAAAAGAGGATAAATCTACAAACAGCAAACCTGAAGAAAAAGGGCAAAAAGAGGAAAAATCTACAAATAGCAAGCCTGAAGACAAGCAGAAAAAAGAGGATAAATCTACAAATGGTTCTACAGAATCATCTAGTGATTCTTCTTCTACACAAGAATAAGAAGACAAGAAAATCAGTTCTCACTAGGAGAACTGATTTTTTTATTTTTACATAAAAATAATTAATTTCGAGAAAAAGAATGCAATAACAAGGAAAATTGACGAGATTCTCGAATATATATTACTAAAAGGAGGGGATTACTCTGTCATTTGTATTTGTTCTGTCGATTGCTCTTATTCTATTGTTTGTTTTATTTACTTTATATTATTACATTGCCAGCAAGAAAGAAGTTCCCCACCATCAATTATTGGAAGAAGAATGTGATCGTGAAGAATGACGCCTTTTATAGAAGGTGTCATTTTTTTATTTGGCTATTAATAGGGAAGTTGTTTGCGAGGTGAAAATTGTCATTGTTAACGTATTTCTCACAAAAATTTGTAATTTTTCTTAACTTAGTCCGTAAAAATACCGAACTTGTAGCATATATCAGTAGTGCGGGCAATACAATGGTATAAACCAAAGCAAAGAGAGTGTTTGAGGTGAGAAATCGTGAATCATTTCATTATAAATTCTAGAATGTTTAACGCTTACAAACAGCACTCGAATTTACTTCTTAGTCGTATGCAGCGAGTCTCATTTCACACTTCTCACATCCAATTTAGGGAGGCGAGTGGTGTGCACGATTACATCAAAGAGAGAACTATCAAGATTGGCAAGTATATCGTGGAGACAAGAAAGACAGTGCGTGTAATCGCAAAGGAATTTGGGGTATCAAAAAGTACAGTTCATAAAGATTTAACAGAGCGTCTACCAGAAATTAATCCAGAGCTCGCAAATGAAGTGAAAGAAATTCTTGATTATCATAAGTCGATTCGTCACCTAAGAGGAGGGGAAGCGACAAAACAGAAGTACCGAAAAGAAGATACAGAAAAAACAGTGCGACAATAAATGATTATATGGCAAACATTCCTTACTCGTTCTGTAATATTTTTTTAAGAAGAATTCTTTTTGCGAATATTACGTTTCTGTTAAATTTATGATAAAATCAGAAATTAGGTATAAAAGAATTCGGGTATAACCTGATTTTGAATATTGAGGAGGAAAACACAGGAATGTTTGCGAGAGATATCGGAATTGACCTAGGCACGGCTAACGTATTAATTCATGTAAAAGGTAAGGGTATCGTATTAAATGAGCCATCAGTTGTGGCAATTGATCGTAATACTGGAAAAGTATTAGCAGTAGGTGAAGAAGCAAGAAGCATGGTAGGGCGTACACCTGGTAATATTGTAGCGATTCGTCCGCTTAAAGATGGTGTAATTGCAGACTTCGAAATTACAGAAGCAATGTTAAAGTATTTCATTAACAAATTGGACGTAAAGAGCTTCTTTTCAAAACCTCGTATTTTAATTTGTTGTCCAACAAATATCACATCTGTAGAGCAAAAAGCAATTCGTGAAGCTGCTGAGCGTTCAGGTGGTAAAACAGTATTCTTAGAAGAAGAGCCAAAAGTAGCTGCTGTTGGTGCTGGTATGGAAATCTTCCAGCCAAGCGGAAACATGGTTGTTGATATTGGTGGAGGTACAACGGATATTGCCGTACTTTCAATGGGTGATATTGTTACCTCTTCCTCTATCAAAATGGCTGGAGACAAGTTTGATATGGAGATCTTAAACTATATTAAACGCAAGTATAAGCTATTAATCGGGGAACGTACATCAGAAGATATTAAAATTAAAGTCGGTACAATATTCCCAGGTGCACGTAGTGAAGAACTTGAAATTCGCGGACGTGACATGGTAACAGGTTTACCGCGTACCATTACAGTATGTTCAGAAGAGATTACAGAAGCATTAAAAGAAAATGCAGCTATCATTGTACAAGCTGCAAAAGGCGTATTAGAGCGTACTCCACCAGAACTATCTGCAGACATCATTGACCGCGGTGTAATTCTAACAGGTGGCGGGGCATTATTACACGGTATCGATATGCTTCTGGCAGAAGAATTAAAAGTACCAGTATTAATCGCTGAAAACCCAATGCATTGTGTTGCAGTTGGTACAGGAATTATGCTGGAAAATATCGACAAATTACCACGTCGTGCGTTGAAATAATCCCCAAAAAGGACTAGGAGATAATCTTAGTTCTTTTTTGTATTTTTTTAAATTCCAATTTTTTAAGAAAATAAAAGAAAATAGGAGAAAAATAAAGAAAATAGGTAATATATTCATATATATGGTTAAATTTAATATTTTCTTATTTGAAATTATATGTAATATAATAATGCGGAATACGACACTTAAGGCAAACAATGTTTTGAATACATATTGCCTTTCCCTAACTTGGGCATACACTCTTTTCTACCTCCGTGCCAGCTGTAATTATTTTGTTATATGAAGCTTGTTATTTAGAAAAGAGTGTGTGCATTTTTTTTGAAAAGTTACGAAACAAATACTGCTTCTTTTTAATAATGACAAACTGTGGGTAAAATGGGATAATAACAATATATCCTAGTGGTAAGACCAATGTGAAAGAAGGAGCGATATTTTCATGTTAAATATAGAGCAAATTAAAGAAATTATTCCGCACCGCTATCCATTTTTACTTGTTGATAAAGTTTTGGAAGTAGAAGAGGGTAAGCGAGCAGTTGGAATTAAAAATGTATCGGCAAATGAGGAATTCTTTAACGGGCATTTTCCTGACTATGCAGTGATGCCGGGCGTATTAATTGTAGAAGCTCTAGCACAAGTCGGAGCTATTGCTATCTTAAAGAAAGAAGAAAATCGTGGTCGTCTCGCTTTCTTCGGAGGTATTGATAATTGCCGCTTCAAAAAACAAGTACGCCCAGGCGATCAACTTCGTTTAGAAGTTGAAATGACGCGTGTACGTGGTCCAATCGGAAAAGGAAAAGCGATTGCAACTGTAGACGGTGAAATTGCTTGCGAAGCAGAGATTACATTTGCACTTGGTGAGAAGAAAGAATAGGCGTCATAGTAAATATAAGATTTTTTAATAGACAAATGACAAGAAGGATAATTATTGTCATTTGTCTATTTTTTTGAACAAAATCGGGTTAATGTTTATATATGGAAAAATATTGAGAGGGCAAATGATAAAAAGGTAAATGTATCGTATAATAGTTTTTAATTACTAAAATTGGACAACAAGCATAGAGGTGCATTTGTTTATACTAAAAGTTGATGATGTTTAAAACGAAAGAAGGTTGAATTGATGAAAAAGAAAATCCTGTTGTGGATTTTAGGGATTGCGGGTGTTCTTTTAATAGGTGGTGTAGCGTATGCCTATCATATTTATTCCTCTGTTTCTAGTACGTTAGATAAAGTACATCAACCGTTAGACCGCGATCATTCAAAGAAAAGAGCTGAAGAGGTAAGCGTGCAAGATTCAAAACCGGTATCCATTTTATTACTAGGTGCTGATGAACGTGGCAATGATAAAGGGCGTTCAGATTCTTTAATGGTCATCACATTAAATCCGAAGCAAAAGTCAATGAAGCTTTTAAGTATTCCTCGTGATACATATACGGAGATTGTTGGTAAAGGTAAGAAAGACAAGATCAACCATGCATATGCATTTGGTGGTATTAATATGTCAGTTAATACAGTTGAGAATTTCTTGGATATACCAATCGATTACTACATTGAAGTAAATATGGAAGGATTCAAGGATATTGTTGATGCAGTTGGTGGTGTAGATGTAAATAATGATTTAGAGTTTACGCAAGACAATCATCATTTTGCTAAAGGGAATATTCATTTAACAGGTGATGAAGCTTTATCATTTACACGTATGCGTAAAGAAGATCCACGCGGTGACTTTGGCCGCCAAATGCGCCAACGCCAAGTGCTACAGGCAGTTATTAAAAAAGGTGCAAGCTTCTCATCACTTACAAGTTATGGTGATGTATTAACAGCAATTCAAAAGAACGTAAAGACAAATTTAACACAAGATCAAATGTTTGATATACAAAAGAACTATAAAGATTGCTTGAACAACAGTGAAGATATTCAAATTCCAGGTGATGGACATAAAGCAGCTGACGGTATTTGGTACTATTATGTGTCAGACCAAGCGAAGCAAGATTTAACAAATAAATTAAAAGCACATCTTGAATTGACTAAGTAATATTTGCAACAAACCCAACTACCTTTGGCGGGAGTTGGGTTTGTTTGTGTATAGTTTGTCACTTCCATTGATAATGGAACAAGAAAATTGCTAATACAATCGGATAAACGAAGTAAGAACATTAAATGAAATGAGGTTTGGAAGCAGTATGTTACAGATTACTTTGTAGCTAAATAATGAATTGATTACAGAAAGGGTATCGTCGTTCAACATATGTTCGACAATCCCTTCTCTTTTTGTGTACGATATTTGCTATACTAAACTGTGCTATAAGATGAGATGGAAGGAGGAGACCATGAAAATACTCGTAGTTGATGATGAGTCGAGCATTCGCAATTTGATCCGGATGCAGCTGGAGATGGAAGGATATGAAGTATTGACGGCAGCTGATGGGAAAGAGGCCTTGCAAAGATGGGACGAAGAGCCGGATGTACTTATTTTAGATGTGATGCTTCCGGATACGGATGGGTATGAATTGCTTCGTTTGTTTCGGGAGAAGGACCGAGATATTCCAGTGTTGATGCTTACAGCAAAGAGTCAGATGAATGATAAATTGCTTGGTCTTCAGCTTGGGGCTGATGATTATGTGACGAAGCCATTCAATTATGCGGAGCTTATTCTTCGGGTGAAGAATATGGCGCGGCGCGTGACGAAGAGAGAAGTACCTCGGGATCATGAGGTGATTCGAGCTGGTGAGTTAGTGATTTGTCCAAAGGAAAGAAAGGTGCATGTGAGCGGGCAGGAGATTCAGTTAACGTACCGAGAGTTTAACTTGTGTCAGCTGTTTGTTTCGAATCCGCAGCGTGTGTTTATGAGAGATGAACTGCTGGAGAAGGTATGGGGCTTTGAGTACATCGGAAATACAAGAGCAGTTGATATTATGGTGCAGCGCCTTCGGAAGAAGCTTGGGGCAAGCGGTGAGCATATTAAGACGATCTATGGCGTTGGGTATAAGTTAGATTGTTAGGTGATAAGATGTCGTTAAAACGAAATATGGTATTTGGTATTGCCGGATTGTTAATTCCAATTTTGTGTCTACTTTATACAGTGACCTATATTGCACTAGAGAAAAATATGTACCATAGTGCAGCAGACTCTTTGGAGAAGTTAAGTGTAGAGGCGCAAATTTACACGATGAATTACTTAGAGAAGGAAGCGGAAGTAGAGACTCTTGGACAGAGTTCAATGCTGATTGCTTCTTATTTAGGGAAGAGGATGGATGTCCGGGTACAGATGATTGGGAAGAATGGAGATGTCGTTGCGGATACGCAAAAAGGGGCGTTGCTTCATAAGAATATAGACATAGATCGATCGTTACAGGGAAAGAAAGCTTACGTTTTTGAAAATGGTGATCCAGCACCATTGTTATTATTTTCGAGTCCTGTCTACCGAGGGAATGAAGTGATTGGAGCAATTCGCTTTATCCATGAGTTAAAAGATGAGAAAGAAGTCTTAATGAATGTGAGCTGGACGTTTCTTGTTACATCCCTTTGTTTAGTGGCTGGTGGTATTTTCTTTGCGATTCGTTTAGCAAAGTCTCTTCACAGACCGATTGATCAGTTAAGACAAATGGCAAAGCGGCTCGCAAATGGAGATTATCAAAGTAAGATTGAGTTAAATGAGTATGTAGAAATTGCACAGCTTTCGGCGTCCTTTAATGCGATGGCTGATGGGATTGAACTGCATATCTCGCAGCTTAAGGAAGAGAAAGAGAAGCAGAAGGATTTCTTAGATAGGATTACACATGAGTTAAAAACACCGCTTACCGCGATTATCGGTTATGTAGATTTAATTCCGAAATTGCAATCGAAGAAAGATATACAGGAAAGTCTTCATTATGTTTCTGTGGAAAGTCAGCGGTTATTATCACTTGTTGAGGAGTTACTACAATCTTCAAAGTACGGGACAAGTACATTTGAAGTTTCACCAACAATTGTAAATATAAAGGAGCTAGCAGAAGAAGCGATTTCGATTGTGAAACCTCGCTTGCAGCAATTTGAAATTGAAGTTGTAAATGAGTTAACAGAGGCACATGTTGTTGCGGATTTCGATAAAACGAAGCAGATTTTCTTGAATGTGTTCGATAATACGATTAAATATAGCGATGCCTCACAAGTACGTATGAATGTCGTTGTAAATGAGCATGAGGCGAAAGTTTTTATTTATGATGACGGAATTGGTATGGATGAAGGTATATTGGCTGAATGGAATCGTTCTCCAAAAGGGAAGGTACTCTCTTCCAGTTATGGGAATGGGTACGGTTTGTACATTTGCCAAGAGATTATGAATAAGCAAGGCGGAAGCATGCGAATTGAGAGTAGTGAAGAAGTGGGTACGATGGTGACGATCATATTTTTGTTACCGAGACGTTTGGAATATATAAAAAATTTGAAAGCGGTTGAATGATACATTTATGAAACAATTATGCGGTATTTTCGAAACAACGTTTTTTTATCTTGGAGGTAGGCAGAAATGAAAAGGCTATCATTTCAAATCCTTTTGTTTGTCTTTTGCACGATTGCTTCTCTTGTGTTGTTTTATTTTCTAGAGAAGCAGCTATATAACCGTGTTACAACGTTGGATGACAAACAAGCCGTTTTAGAAAGAGCGAATGAATCCCTTCCTACTGAAGTGAGAGTAAAGCATGAGAAGTGGGGAGAGCTAGTTGTAACGGATGAAGTGCGTCTACATGCGATTGTTTCATTTTTTGACCGGATTCGAATGGAACAGACAGAGGCAAATATCCATGAACAAGTATTTACTGGAGAAGTAACGTACTTGAATGGACATAAGCGTACTTTTGCAGTAGGTGACTTGTTCCAGTATGAGGAAAACGTATACGGAAAGAATGGTACGGATCCAATGATTTCCGCATTCCAAACGTATTTGTTAAGCTTGTATTATACACCAGAGTCTATCGGCAACTTTTTTGCATCAGCAAAGGAAGTTATCGTGCGGCAAGGTGATATAGTGCGTTCTACTGATCTTACGCGATTACTTGATTCGATTCGGCAAGCAAAGCAAATTACAGACTACGGAGAAATTCAGCAGCTACTGCAATCACAGAAGGATCCAATCGCTTATATGACTGCTTATCAAAACGGGAAGCAGGTAAAGAATGAACGTGAGGATGTTTTGACGATTTCTGTATATCCTTCTTACTTTGTTGTGCAATATCTTGGTGATAATAACGGGAACGTGATGTATATGAAAGGCTCCCTAGCAACTTCATTTGTAAAGGAGAATGTTTCATGAGAAAGATAGCCTTTTTCTTTTTTTTGCTAGTAATAGGAGGAGCGATGTCTAGTTGCTCTCGAGATACACCCTCTATTAAATATAGTGAAAATGGTCTTCCGATTTTGAAGGATCGCCATCTTGTTGCGTATGTAGCGGCTCGTGAAGAAGTTGGTGAAGCGCTGCTTTCATCATTTTGTAAACCGCGCGGATGTACGTATGAATTTATTCGTCTTTCTACAGAAGAGATTTTAAGGAGAGTAGAAGCGGAAGCTGGAAATCCGAAGGCGGATATTATTATTGGTGGTACACTAGATGCACATCAAACGATGAAGCAAAAAGATCTATCTATTCCTGTTACAAGCCAGCACACGAATAGTCTTTCTAAAGCCGTTAAAGATAAGGATGGTTTTTGGTATGGCTATGAAGTGGATCAGCTTGCCATTGCGATTAATAAAGAGCGATGGAATGAGGAAATAGCGCCGCTAGGACTTTCATATCCAACGGGGTGGAAAGACTTATTACATCCAGCGTATGCCGGAAAGATTGTCATGCCTGATCCGAATGTTTCAGGAACAGCTTATACGTTGTTCCAATCACTTATTGATACATTTGGTGAAGAAGAGGCGAAGGGGTATGTAAGGAGCCTTGCAAAGCAAGTTGCAGAGGTAACGGTGAATGGTTACATGCCTGCTGAGTATGTGGCAAGCGGTGAATATATGATTGGTATTAACTTCATGGGAGACCAACGGATGCTTCAAAAACAAGGTTTTCCGATTTTGAGTAAAGTGCCTGAGCAAACAGGGTTATCTGTCAATGCGATTTCGAAACTGAAACATGCGCCGAGTGGTATTATAGCGGATTTATTTATTGATTATTGTTTATCAGAAGAAGCGGGGCATATTTTAGAAAAAGTTTCGTTTGGCGTACCAACAATGCTTGCGAAGAATCAGAAAGAAATAGAAGGCCAGCCTGTTAGAAGAACGAATAAAAATGTATCAGATAGTGGAGTAATCGAGATATGGAATAGACAACGTCTCTCTCAAAAGTGAGAAAAGGAGAAGAGATGATATGTTTAAATGGCTTAAGCCAGCGCCAATAATAGAGCGCTTACCAGCAGATATGATTGATAAAGTATACAAACTCATGCGTATTCGCGTGTTACTGGGAATTTCGGTTGGGTATGCAGCGTATTATTTAGTTCGTAGTAACTTTACGCTATCTAGTACGTACTTAATGAAAGAATATGGTTTTAGTGCAACGGAATATGGTTTATTAGGTTCCGTTACGGCGATTGTGTATGGACTAAGTAAGTTCTTTATGGGGAATTTATCAGATAAAGCGCATGCTCAGCGGTTTATTGCGGTTGGTTTATTCGTATCGGCAATTATAAATATTTGTTTTGGTTTTGCATCTTCATTTGGAATGATTTTAACATTATTAGTGTTCAACAATATTTTCCAAGGGATGGGGGCACCGCCTTGTAGTACTGTAATGGCAAAGTGGTTCTCGAAGAAAGAGCGCGGTACAAAAACAGGACTTTGGAATATTTCACATAATATCGGTGCAATGCTTGTACCACCGATTGTTGGAATTGGTGTTGGTATTTTCGGTGAAAGTCATTGGCAAGCTGGCGTGTTTATCTTCCCAGCGATCATTGCAATGGTAATTTCAGTTCTTATGTGGTTCAATGCGAAGGATACACCAGAATCTGTCGGTCTTCCACCAATTGATGAATATCGCAATGATTATGAAGATCTTGAGAAGGCAGACAATGCCAACAAAATGTCACCAAAAGAAATTTTGATGAAATATGTAGTGAAAAACAAATTTGTTTGGTATTTATGTATTGCGAACGCATTTGTATACTTAATTCGTTTCGGTGTTATTAACTGGGTACCGATTTATTTAACAACAGTTAAAGGATTTACAAAAACAGAAGCGCATGCAGCATATTCAATTTTTGAAGCAATGGCAATTCCAAGTTCATTAATCGTTGGTTTGTTAAGTGATAAGTTATTTAAAGGAAAACGTATGCCACTATGTGTGTTTAGTATGGTTGGTGTTGTTATTGGAACGCTCGTATACTGGCAAGCATCTAACATACTTGTTGTGAGTGCTGCAGTTTCAATTATTGGTTGCTTAATTTACGTACCACAATTTTTAATTGGTTTAAGTGCAATGGAATTAGTACCAAAGTTTGCAATAGGTACAACAGTTGGTATGTGTGGCTTGTTCGGTTATTTAGGCGGAAGCCTTGTTGCAAACGCAGCGATTGGTGTTATCGTTGATCGCTCTGGTTGGGACGGTTGCTTCATCTTACTATTAGCAGGCGGTATTTTATCTACGATATTCTTATTTATCGTTCAATTTGGTCATGAGAGAAAAGAGTCTAAGAAGCAAATTGCTTAATGATTTCGAAGAGGAGAATCTATCAATTGGTAGGTTCTCTTTTTTAATCAAACGTTTGTTTAAAGTATATTCGCCCTCGTAGGTTGTTGTTAAACAGAATGAAAAGTGACTTGCACTCGCTGAGGATACTGAAAAAGTCTATAAAAGTTCCGTTACTTACTCAGAGTAGGTGCTTTTTTAGTAGCCTCACACTTGCTTTCTCCTTTTGTTTAAAATCTTGGATGTGGTAGGAAAAGGCCCTGACCGCTTCTATGCACGGCCAGGTGCTCTCGTCCACCTAAAAGAATGTATCATTGTTTGATAAGTTTCTTGTGTTTTATAAAAAAGGAAAAGCACCTCAACTTCCAACGAGATGCTTTCGTAATTATGCTTCTTTTCTATTATTTACACACGTACAGCGGTACCGCTTACGGCAACCATTAACATTCCGTCACGAACGACCTCGTAGTCTACATCAATACCAACAATTGCATTTGCACCTTTTTGCTTCGCAAGTGTTTTCATTTCTTCCATTGCAATATCACGTGCTTCTTTCAATTTACCTTCATATGCACCAGAACGGCCGCCGACAACGTCACGAACAGAAGCGAATATGTCGCGTACGATATTTGCACCCATAATTGCTTCACCGTTTACAATATCAATATACTCAATAATTTCTTTTCCTTGAATAACAGTAGTTGTTGTTAAAATCATTATCGACACTCTCCTATAACCTCTAAAAATTTAATGTTATTTCTTATATTGCTATTATCACATTGAAATAGTAAATGAACTATCGAATAACCTTACATAAAGATGACAGTTCTGTAAGATTAGTAAAACAAACAAGATATCTATATCCATTTTATTTTTTCAACATATAAATTGAGTTAGGATTTACTTTTTTAGAGCGGTTATATACATTTCGACATTTTTGTATAGTAAGAAATCCCCAAAGCTTCATAGAGTGATTTCAATTGAGCAAAAATATTTATATTTTCGTCAATCTCAAAGGATAGAATCAACAAGAAATGAGTATACCTACAAAAATAAAATGGGCCACATTATAGAAATAGGAATAGAATCCAGTGCATAATATGACCCATTTTTGTATATATAAGTTAACTCTTCAAACGATTTTCTCACTCACTGAGTGGAACAGTCATTTTTAGTTTTTCAGGGTTGTATGCTTAAGTCAGGTAAAATCATCCCTTTTAACGAGTGATACTTATAAAAATAGACTTTTTTGTATTACTTAATAGCCCTTGTGTCCATGGCTGTCAAACTTATAGGTTCTTCCATCAATTTCAACCGTGGTATCTGTATAAATAGAACCATCCTCTTTAGCATAATAAGTAAAGTATCCGTAATAAGGGAAGTGGTATCCGCCACCAACTTCGAACCATCCTATTTTAGCTGCTCCAGACTCATCGAAGTAATACCATTTACCATCGATTTCTTGCCATCCTGTTTGCATTTCGCCTTTATCGTTATAATAGTATATTTTATTGTTAACTTTATCAAACCCAGTTAGCTTAGCTTCTCCGTCCTGATTAAAATAATATCTTTTTCCGTCAATAGGTTCATGACCATCGAAAGTATAGTGTTTGCCACCCACGAAATGATATTTTTTACCATCGATTTCTTTCCAACCAGAATAGGAAGGCCCTTCTTCTAAGCTGTAATAAACCAGTACGGGTTGCTCCTTTTCATCAAATAATCCAGGTAAAAAGATTTTAGAGACACCGTTTTTTCTAATAGAACCATCTTTTTCAAACACTAACGTTTTCCCACTAAGAGAAACATACTTCTGAATACCTAGCGCTTTTCCATTCAGATCAGTAGCTCTCTCAAGCACACCTTTGTCAGAAAAGTGAAGAATGACACCTTGATCTTCTAGACGTAGTTCATTTTTATTTGCATTGTAATCTTGGAAGTAATAAATTTTACCATCGATTTCTCGTAAACCTTCTTTAATAAACACTCCAGACTCATCAGAATAGCTTTGATCGCTCCAAGCTGATCGTTGCAAAGCACCTTTATCATCAAAGTGATAGTTCTTCCCATCAACCTTATGATTTCCATTTGAGCCACTTGTCGATAATGCTTCGCCATGATAATCTGGATGGAGATAGTATGTCTTCCCATCGATTTCTTTCCAACCTGTTAGGAAAACTCCATCGTGCCCTGCATAATAATAATCAGAACCATATTTTACCCAACTGTTTTTTATCACATTCCCAGAAGAATCTTTTGCAGACCATTTAGTAGGATCCTTTTCATCAACTACTATCTGTATTCCATCATGCTTCTGTTTCTCATTTTCTTTACCCGGATACCACTCTCTTAGCCAATTATGAATTTCATTGTTGGTTTTTGCAGTGAAACGAAGTTCAGATTTAAAACTCCAATCCGTACCGAATTGTGAAATATACTGATTACCAGCCAAACTTACTCCATTCTTGTTATTCAAACGGAATTGAAATTCGTTTTGACCAGAATTTTCAATTTGAACAAGTTCAAACACTTCATCATCACCAATTGAATCAGAGTATTGAAGCTTACTTCCTTCTTTTCCTGAAAGGTATTTTGAACCTGTTTTTACTACTACTTTATTTGATCCTTTTTTATAAGGAATAATTTGATAAGGTTTACCGTCATTTAATGTAATAAATGGTAATGCAAGAGGTGTTTCTAAAATCAGATTCGTATCTGCAAATACATTTACTACTCGGTCATTAAAATCTGCAAAAGCTTCAGAATCGCTTGTGAGATAATTCCAAAGAACATCTTTACTTACCGGCTCTGAAGTAGCTGTTCCTAATTTTCGTTTATCTTCTGGTAGTTGGTTAAAAAGATCCCTAAATGTATAACGAACATCAAGCACACCACCTTTCGTATAAGCACCTGGGAATTCTCCTCGTACAAATTTATCTGCTAAATTAGTGTAATGACCTTCATTGCTACTTTCTAGATAAAAGGTTTGCCAGTTTGTAAGAGCAACACCTGTCTTTCCTTCATCTAATTGTTTCTGTGTAATATACAAAAGATTATGTTTAGATACTTCTGGTTCATCAGGAGTTAAGTCTACTATTGTACCAGCTTGCTTAATACGAAGTTGTTGCCCATGCTTGATTGTTTTATATTCAACCTTCCCATCAGCATAAGCAACTTTAACCTTCTTGCTAAAATTTTGATCTTTATAATAATCAAACACAGTAATACCAAACTCTCCTTTTTGAAAAGTAGGAGCTATGTAAGCACTGTTTTCAAGACCACGGTTATAAAGGGATTTTGCACTGGTTTCGTCTAGCCACTCCCCAAATGGCTCTGCAAGAAACGTATTATATATTTCTCCAAATGTTGTAATAATTGTTGCGGCCGTATCAACATCTGCTTTCACTTTATGTTCTGTTATTGGAGCGGAGCTGAATAAAATCCCCATTGCAATTCCTACAGGGAGGATTTTTCATTCATAACGTCATTCCTCACTTTTTATTTGTTTTTTATCTACTTATTAATCCGAATTTCATGCTCGAAAGTTCATTTTAGTTTAAATATCTTTCAAAAGACTTTCGTAAATGTTACAAAAGTCTTTCATACGATTAGAAAAGCCTTTCATGAAATTACAAAAAATAAGATTGCTGGTGAACTTCTCAATATCGTAAACGAATTTTAATCTCTTTAATTCACTAACAAAGAGGGGGGTACCAAACGACAATCCTGCTTCTCTACAGTTAGAGCAGCTCGTTTCCACCTGGAAGAACATCAGCAATATTTAGTCCTTTATTCCCTTCATTAAATCCGCCTTCTATTTGATTAGCTGCAGTGGCCCCTCCCCATAAAAAAAAGACACTCAAATGAGCGCCTTTTTTCTTTAGTATCCGAATCCGCCTCCCCAACAGCTGCATCCAATGATGATCAATAGAATAAATAGCACAATGAGTAAAGCGAATCCGCCACCAAAACCACCACAACTACCACCAAATCCCATATTAAATCCTCCTTTGAAGTAGGAGACAAAAACACTTGGGTGCACATTTTTTAACGGTTCTATCTTACTTTATGTTGTTTCGATCTAATTGAGCAGGTCCTTTTACAAAAAAAGAAAAGACACCCTCAGATGCTTTCCTCTGACTTGATAACCACATTCATTTTAATAATATGGAGTATCGCCACATCACCATCAAGCTAAGATTCTAAAGTAACCTCTAAGTGAAAGTTTTCTTTCTCTACAGTTCGTTATTTTGAGAATTCAACTCATTTTTTCACTTTTGGGATGTTTACTTTTCTTAAGTTGATGAGAATGCGGCGGTACCCCTTTATATTGATATTCTATATATTCTTAGTGAATTTTTTGTAAATCTACTTCTGAAAGATTTCGTTTTTCCATTTCTGTTTTAATTAGATCTATTTCATGATACATAGCTTCTGAGAGAATTCCTTTTTCTATATTTTTATTAATTTCCATGAAAAAACCGATTAAAAGAGCATTTGGCAATTGTTTATATATAGACAAAAATTTTCCTCCATTCAACAATTTTATACAAATACAATTATATATTCTGGAAATGAAATTTTTAAGTCCTTTTTGTTAGTATTTTGTA
>NZ_JBALQK010000008.1:107349-111176 GCF_036965845.1 Bacillus sp. JJ1127
TACAAAATACTAACAAAAATGTATCTATTAACGATAAACGGAACGAAGTGAGCATTAAGGAAGTGACAGATTCACTTATCCCCCTACTTCCCCTCCACAAACCGCCCATACTCCTTCAAAAACCGCAGCTTCATCATCCCAACAGGTCCGTTTCGATGCTTCGCCACATGAATTTCTGTAACATCCTTGTTTTCCGTTTCCTTATCATAATAATCCTCCCGATACATAAGCATAATGACATCCGCATCCTGTTCAATTTGTCCTGTCTCCCTTAGGTCAGACAAAAGCGGGCGCTTATCATGACGCGCCTCTACCGCACGGGACAGCTGCGATAGCGCAACTACACATACATTCAAATCACGAGCCATCAGCTTTAACTTACGAGAGATTTCACTCATTTCTTGAAACCTGTTTCCCTTATATGGCGAATCACCTGTAATGAGCTGTAAATAATCAATAACAACAAGTAATTTTTTATCTGCATGCTTTCGTCTCAGCTTTCGTACTTGCATCCAAATGTCTTGCATTGTAATACCTGCCTTATCGTAAATCTCTAAGGGCAGATCTCCGATTTCCGCAAACGCCCGGCTTGTTTTCTCCCAGTCTTCTATCGCAAAACGATGCTTCGGGTTTTTCAGCCTCTTCCCTGATACCTCGCCTAGACAGGAAACCATCCGTTTTAGCAGTTGCTTATTGCTCATCTCCAAAGAAAATAGCCCAACCGCTGCATCCGATTTTGACGCATGAAGCGCAATATTTAAGGCGAACGCCGTTTTTCCCATAGAAGGCCGGGCTCCAATCACAACAAAGTCGCCTTCCTGCAAACCGCACGTCATCTTGTTTAAAGCTGAAAAGCCAGTCTCAATCCCTATAAGCTCTTCTGTATCTTGGTGAAGTTCTTCATACAGACCGACTAACGTGTCCTTCAAATCAAAATCTAATGTACGATCTACCTCTTCCAGTTCACAAAGCGTTGTAATCTTCTCACCGATGATTTTCTCATCCTTCTCCGCAAGAAGCCGCTCACACATGCTGTGCGCCGCACTTCCCGCACGATTCATTTTCCACGCACCCCAAACAAGCCCCTCATAATAGGAGAAGTTGGCAGTAGTTGGAACACCCTCGATTATATTTACAAAGTATTCAATACCGCCAATCTGTTCCAAAAATCCAGGCTCCATTTTTGAAACAAGCGTAACAAGATCAAGCGGCTGTCCCTCTTCCTCTATTTTCCGTATCAACTTGAATATTGCTTGATGCATAGCCGTAGAAAAGTGCTGCTCGGTCAGCCTACACTCCTTAATCAGTGCACCATCAAGAAGCAAAGATCCTAGTACCGTTTGTTCAGCCTCGACGTTTTGAATGCTCATGGACGCCACCCCTTCTCCTGTAAGAACTTCTGCAGCTCTTCTTCAGACGGTACATTTTTCTCCCACTCTTCACACTCCTCCAGAAACTGCTTCGTCTCATGCATAATAGACGGTTCCTTCTTCCTGAACTTCACTGCTGCTTCCTCTACTTCAATGAGCTTCCTATATCCCTTTCCGTGCCAATCTCGTAAAATGCCCTTCACGTAAGCAAGCGTCCGCTTATTATTTTCATGCGCAATCTGGAGTGCTTTCAGTACAAGCTCCTCTGACAAATCTGCCATCCATTCACTTAATTCATCCGCAGTATAAGGCGACAAACTACCGAAGTTTTGTTCATAAAACATAAATACACTGCTTCCTGGCTCCGCCTCTTCTACTTCCCCATCCGTTTCACCACTTTCAAAAATCTCTTGAGGAATAACCACAGATGCTTCACTTGGCATTCCAAAATACTCTAGTAATAGCGGAATATTCAGCTCTTCCTCCAAACATTTTTGCAAGAACATATGTACAAACTTTTTGCTTTTCACAGTCTTTAACTCACGAAGTACACATTTCTCAACGTTCGTATTCGTAACGGGGTTATAGCGCACCCAATTTCCGATGTATAATTCCTTCGTTTCTGCATCATATTGTATTTTTCCATATTCAATAAACCGCTGCAGTAACTTCTCAACAGTCTCTCTGTTGTAGCCTGTTTCCATTTCCGCTAAACGCTTCGGCAATGGATAAATGCCGCATTGCGTCGTTTTCGAACATGTCAGCAAGTATATATAAAAGTATCGCTCCTCCGGCGTTAAATCGAGTACAAAATCATCCTGCCAAAAGTTCACCTGTACATTCCGGTATACTGCCATATATATTCCTCCCGTCTTTGACGGCAAATATAAAATTGCCGCTTCTTTCATACATATAGAGATTGAGGAGGAAATTGGGCAATTAATTTTAAAATTTTTTTTACTACTACGATGTTATTTTTTTAATGAATTGTTGTAGTAGTTGTTTTTGTTTTGTTTTTGTAATGATTTATTACTTGTAAGGGGCTTGGTAGGGGCTTATAAGGGGCTGTTATTTAAATTATTTTTACTATGATCGACTAATAGTGAGCGGAATTCATTTCACATAAACAAATAATAATGCTGTTTAAAAAGAAAGACGTTCATCAAGTGGTTTCTATACTTAATGAGCGTCTTTCTTTTTACAAATACATATTGATATGTCTATAAGGGAAATGAGTAAAAAATTAATCATTCAATCTCAGTCCCCATTAATAAAAAAATCAAGTTATTTATTACGCTAATTTGTTCTTAGTTAGATGCAATTAAATGGACATAAAGCATCATCATAAAGATGATTTTTTTACTTAACGAATCTTTTGTTCCCTTTCACATGAACCAGAGAGACTAATATTTTCTGTCCGTTTCACCCATTCCCCAACCAAACTCTCGAATAGCTCAGGTTGTTCAATTTGCAAATTATGACCTGCCATATCTAAAACTGCAAATGTTGCTCGTGGGTAGTCTTCAATGATTTCTAATAAGTCTTGATAACCTACAACTATATCTTGCCGTCCAGCGAGTAAAAGAACTGGTTTTGAGTATTTTTGTTCATTTACATTGGATGATAACCTATAATTTTTTTGCAGATTTTCAACAAACTCAGTATTGGTTACTGTAAGCCCTGGCTTGATCTCTTCTTTATATCGATTGTACGTATATTCGTTTGCTATCACTGCCAGTTCACAAAATTCCTGTCTTTCATCTGACGAAAGACTACTTAAAAACTTGTCATCCCTTATAATCATATTATAACTTGGAACAGTTCTTGCTTCATGCTCTGCAATTATAACGGGACATATTAGCAATAACCCATCAATTCGGTGAGGCATTTTTGACAGCATCGCCCTAGATAAATATCCACCATACGATTCTCCCGCAAGCAGGAAGCTTTCATCAGGAATAATCTTTTCTATACATAAAGTTAAGACATCTAATAATATATCAGAACTATTTATCCAGTTAGGGGCATTCGATTTTCCCATACCTGGTAAATCAATATAAATACGCTTATAACCCGTATGTTTATGAAATACTGATTCCATACATCCCATCATAAGCCTATGATCAGGAGAACAACCATGTAACATAATTATAGGTTTTCCCTCGCCAATTATTTCATAATATATTTCTGCGTCTCTAATATGGCATATCATGAAAACTCCTCCTCATTTTTTAATCAATCTCTTTAGAAACAAAAAAGTTTTTCTGCTTAATGTCTTCATTTCACTAAATCTAAAAGGTCAAGTTACAATCAATACGGTTTCGTCTTAATAAATTAAATCTTCATTATATAGGGGCTAAAAAAGAACACTGTACACACTTACTAGAATATACGTTCTTATTGTATAACACTCCATAAATAACCGACAACTCTGATTGTTCGAACAAAACATTCTTA
>NZ_JBALQK010000009.1:0-235 GCF_036965845.1 Bacillus sp. JJ1127
ATACAATAATGCCAAATAAAATAGGAATATGTGGTGATGTTTCTAATTTAATAACGCTAAAGCCGATACAGAAAAAGATGAACACTGTTAAAAGAATAGATTCAATTTTTGAAATCATTGTTTGCCCCTCCTAATAAACTAAAATAGTTCTTTTTTATATAAAATTCGCCAATATTGTATATTTCCTTTTAAAATTTAGAATTTTTTGACAAATTACCGGTAATTGTTTAACATC
>NZ_JBALQK010000009.1:350-25082 GCF_036965845.1 Bacillus sp. JJ1127
AAATCGCGGTACCACCCTAGCTTGTGAAATGAAGATAACACAAAATAAAGGGAGGAAATACACACCAAAGAAAATAAAAAAACGCCCCTGCAATATATGCAGGGACGAAAAAATCGCGGTACCACCCTAAATTGTGAAACAGTTTCATTTCACCACTCTGTAGAAATAACGGTCCATAACCGTCTTTTACTACTCCAAACGTTTCGTAAAAGAAGCTCCAGGGGGTAATTCATAATTCGTTCTGTACTGGTTCGCACCAACCACCAGCTCTCTGAAATCAGGAAACGAAATACTACTAAATCCTATCATCGCCGATTCATATGATGTTAGTTAAATTTTTATCACATATCTATCTCATATGTCAACAAATATATTTATTGTTTTTTTTAAGAAAATAATGGGAGAATGTTTTTTAACTACCTCATTTGTGCGTTATAATGAAAATGAAAAGGGGGGGAAGTGAATGAAGAAAAAAGTACTTCTTTTTACAACCTTACTTATTCTTGGTGGCGGCGCGGGGATTTATACAGCACTTGCAGCATCACCAGATCAATCGAAACAAAAAAATGTGCAGAAAGCAGAAACAAAGGAATTAGAAAAGGTGAAGGAAGAACAGAATAAGGAGAAAACAGCGGCTAAATTAGGGGTTTCTCTTGAAGGGAAAACAGAGAAAGAGATTCAAAAAGAGCTAAATACAGCGAGATTTGAGAAGCGTCACGAATTGTTAATAGAACATGCAAAGCAACTTGGAATTGATACAGAAGGAAAGAAAGATGAGGAAATTATTTTGGAAATCGGAAAGATTCAACACGGAGAGTAAAACGACTTATCTTATGATAAGTCGTTCTTTTTTAAGAACTCAATAATTAAAAATAATTGACAGTGTTCTGGTTTTAATGTTAACTATATTTATATTAAAGTTAACATTAGGGGTGACAATTGTGACTGTTAGTAGTAATACAAGTAAAAGAATAACTTATACATATGAAGATTTAGCAGAAAAGAATAAAGCGTATGTATGGCATCCATTTACACAAATGAAAGGTTACTTAGCGGAAGATCCCGTTATTATTGAACGAGGAGAAGGACGTAAACTATATGATGTAAATGGCAATGGTTATTGGGATGGCGTTTCATCGATTTGGCTCAATGTTCATGGTCATCATGTTCCAGAATTAGATGAGGCAATTCGTGAACAATTAAATAAGGTTGCCCATTCTACTATGTTAGGACTTGCTAATGTACCATCTATTTTACTTGCAGAAAAGATCATTGATGTTGTTCCAGAAGGTTTGAAAAAAGTATTCTATTCAGATTCTGGTTCTACAGCTGTTGAAATTGCGATTAAGATGGCTTTTCAATATTGGCAGCATAAAGGAAAACCTGAAAAACAAAAGTTTGTTACATTAAAAGAAGCATACCACGGAGATACAATTGGGGCGGTTTCAGTAGGAGCGATTGATTTGTTTCATCAAGTGTATAGTTCGCTCTTATTCGATGCGATAAAAATGCCTTATCCATATACATATCGTTCTCCTTATGGAGATGACAAAGAACAAATTGTTCAAAAGCATTTGGAAGAAATGGAAGCACTATTGAAAGAAAAGCATGAAGAGATTGCAGCAATCATTGTAGAGCCATTAATGCAAGGTGCTGGTGGCATGATTACAATGCCGAAAGGATATTTGAAAGGCCTTCGCGATCTATGTACAACATATAATGTTTTATTCATTACAGATGAAGTAGCGACAGGATTTGGCCGTACAGGAAAAATGTTTGCTTGTGAACATGAAGAGGTTACACCTGACATTTTAACAGCTGGAAAAGGATTAACAGGTGGTTATTTGCCAGTGGCTATTACTGTGACAACAGATGAAATTTATAATGCTTTTTTAGGTGACTATGAAGAGCAAAAAACATTTTTCCATGGTCATAGTTATACAGGTAATCCATTAGGGTGCGCTGTGGCGATTGCGAATTTAGAACTTTATGAAAAAACAAATCTAGTAAAAGATGTTGCATATAAAGCGGACCATGTAGCAAAAAAATTGGAAGGACTGTATGAATACAAGCATGTTGGAGATATTCGTCAGTGTGGATTGATGATTGGTATTGAATTGGTGAAAAATAAGGAAACGAAACAGCCATTTGATTGGAATGAGCGAGTAGGTATGGAAGTTTGTAAACGCTCAAGAGAACTAGGAATGATTTTACGTCCGCTCGGTAACACAATTGTATTTATGCCACCGTTAGCATCTAAGATAGATGAGATTGATGAAATGTTGCGCATTTTATATCAAGCAATTGCAGATGTTACGGAGGGAGAATAATGAGCGGCTTTTTTATAACAGCAACGGATACGGAAGTTGGGAAAACCGTTGTTACAGGTGCTTTAGCAGGAGTACTTAGAAATCGTGGATATAACATAGGAGTATATAAGCCATTGCAAAGTGGACATATTGCCTCGAATCCAGAAGGTGACGCAGCTAGATTGAAAGCTGCATCAGGAGTAGTGACAGAGACTCATAGAATTTGTCCTTATTCTATTGAAGAACCTCTTGCACTAAGACTTGCCATGAAGCGAGCAGGAAAAACTGTAACGTTGGCACAAATTACATCTCATTATAATGAATTGATAGAAGAATTTGATAGTTTATTTGTAGAAGGAGCAGGTGGTCTTGCAGTTCCATTCACAGAAGATGCTTTAGTTGTTGATTTTGCAAAGGAATTAAAACTACCACTTATTATTGTGGCACGTCCGACATTGGGGACTGTGAATCATACTGTTTTAACGATTTCCTATGCGAAAGCACATGGTTTAACAATTATTGGTGTTATTTTATCTGGTTGCAAAGAATGTGAGATGGAACGAGTGCAGGAAAATAAAGAGATGATTGAAGAATTAAGTGGTGTGCCAGTTCTTGGATTACTGCCAGAGCTTAGAGAAGGGGTTACGCGCGAGGAATTATTAGAAGCAGCGAAAGACCATATTATGATTTCAAAATTAGAGGAGTTCATCCAAAATGGATCAAACGTGGCGCGCACATCTTCAATCTAAAATAGAGCATCTAAAGGAACGAGCACAGTATCGTCGTTTATATGTAACGGAGCAGTCCGAAGAAACATGGCTGATTCGAAATGGTCAAAAGATGTTGAATTTAGCATCGAATAATTATTTAGGATTAGCAGGAGATGAAAGGTTAAAAGAGGCCGCTATTATAGCGACAAATCGATATGGCACTGGAGCAACGGCATCACGTCTTGTCGTAGGGAATCATCCATTATATGCAGAGGCTGAAACGAGTATATGTAATTGGAAAGAAACTGAAAAAGCAATAATTATGAATAGTGGATATACTGCAAATGTTGGGGCGATTTCTTCTTTAGTGGGTCGTCACGACATTGTTTTTAGTGATAAGTTGAATCATGCAAGTATTGTTGATGGGATTGTACTTAGTGGCGCAGAACATAAAAGGTATCGTCATAATGATTTGGAACATTTAGAGAAATTATTACGAATCGCACCACTTACAAAACGAAAATTAATTGTAACAGACACAATTTTTAGCATGGATGGTGACGTTGCACACCTGAAGGAGTTAATCATGCTAAAAGAAAAGTATGGAGCACTTCTCATGGTTGATGAAGCACATGCAGGTGGAATATATGGGAAAGATAGCGCTGGTTTAGCACATATGGAACAAGGGCTTTCTGAGGGAATTGACATTCATATGGGAACGTTTAGTAAAGCATTAGGGTGTTATGGTGCATATTTGGCAGGAGATGCCATTTGTATGGATTATATGAAGAATATGATGAGAAGCTTTATTTTCACTACCGCTTTACCACCAGGAACACTCGGTGCAATGAAGAGGGCAATTGAAATTGTTAAAGAAGATGAGACGAGACGATTTCAACTTTTAGAAAACGGAACATATTTCCGCAATGCTTTGCAAGAAGCAGGCTTTAACATTGGTGATAGTTCAACACATATCATCCCTGTTATTACGAGAACGAATGAAACTGTGATGCGTTTTAGTGAGAAATTACAGGAAGTCGGTATTGCAGCGATTGCAATTCGGCCACCAACAGTTCCGCAAAATAGTTCACGAATTCGATTTGCGGTTACCTCTCAGCACTTAAAATCTGATTTGGAATGGGCTATTGAGCAGATTACTCGAATTGGTAAAGAAGAGGGGATCTTGGTATGAAACAGCTGAAGCTTATTTTTATTCCTGGATGGGGCATGGAAGAAGAGGTATATGCTGCATTATTCTCATACTTTCAAGACTATTCTGTTCAAGTTATTTCATGGCGTAATATGAAAACAGATCGCGATTTTGTAGAGCGAGTGATAGAGGAGGCAGCTGGACAAGAGGTGGTTTTAGTTGGCTGGTCACTCGGAGCATTGGCTGCTCTTCAAGCTTGCAAACAAGTACGAACGAAAGGAATGGTTTTAATAGGTGGTACAGCTAAGTTTACAGTAGCTGAAGACTATACGAGTGGATGGAACAGTTCTTTTGTAGAACGAATGAAAAGAAATTTGACAAAGCGAAAAGCCGATACATTGAAGCGCTTCTATACAAGTATGTTTGCAAAGCAAGAGATGCGTGATAGAGAAAAATTTGAAAGTATTGCAGAGCGTTTTCTAGGCGATTCCACCGAATCTTTACAGCTTGGGCTTGATTATTTAATAGAGACGGATATGAGAAGTCAATTGGAGCACCTAAAGATGCCGCTATTACTTCTTCATGGAGAAAAGGATACAATATGTCCGCTTTCCGCCGCTTATTATATACAAGAGAATGCGAATGCAACACTTAGAGTCATAGATGGAGCGGGGCATGCACTTTGCATAACGAATTTTGAATATTGTGCAAATGAAATTAACAAGTTTGTAGAGGGGATACAAAATGATCAACAAAACGTTACTACAGAAACGATTTAATGGAGCAGCTGTATCCTATGATCAACATGCAAATGTCCAAAAAAAGATGGCTCATTACTTACTTTCTAGATTAAAGGAACAGTATAACGAGATGTCTTCAATCCGTATTTTAGAGCTGGGATGCGGGACAGGGTATGTAACAGAACAGCTAGCGATTTCATTTCCAAAAGCTCATATTACAGCTATTGATTTCGCTGAAAGTATGATTGCTGTTGCAAAAACAAGACGTCATGTGGATGCTGTTACATTTCGGTGTGAAGACATTGAAAATCTTATAGTAGATGAATCGTATGATGTCATTATTTCAAATGCAACATTTCAATGGTTAAATGATTTACAAGCAACGCTCGAAAATTTATATCGTTATTTGTCCAATGGTGGTTTGCTATTGTTTTCAACGTTTGGAAATCAAACGTTTCAAGAGCTTCATGCAGCATTTCAACGTGCTAAAGAAGAAAGAAATATACAAAACAGTGTCTCTGTTGGACAACGCTTTTTAACAACAGAACAGTTGCAAGATGTATGTGAGATTGGAACAGGGGATGTTCATGTTTCTGAAACATGTTACATAGAAAAATTTGCTGAAGTTCGGGAGTTTCTGCAGTCCATTCGGAAAGTAGGCGCAACGAATAGCAATGAAGAATCTTATTGTCAAAGTCCTTCTATCTTTCGAACAATGATTCGTATATACGAAAGAGATTTTACGGAAGAAGGGGAGATTGTGGCAACGTATCATGCTTTATTTGCCTATATTGAAAAAGAGGGGAAGAGAAAGAATGAAACAAGTACAAACAAGAACAGATTGGAAACAAATTGCATCTGAAGTAGTAGAGGGTAGACATATAACGAAAGAGGAAGCGATAGCGATTTTAGAAGCCGATGATACAGAAGTATTAGAAATTATGAATGCAGCTTATATCATTCGCCATCACCATTTTGGTAAAAAAGTGAAATTAAATATGATTATTAATACGAAATCTGGATTATGTCCAGAAGATTGTGGGTACTGTTCGCAGTCTATCGTTTCAGAAGCTCCAATCGATAAGTATGCATGGTTAACACAAGAAAAAATTGTTGAAGGAGCACACGAAGCCGTTCGTCGTAAGGCGGGCACTTATTGCATTGTTGCATCCGGACGTCGTCCAACGGATAAAGAAGTAAATCATGTGATTGGAGCAGTAAAAGAAATCAGGGAAACAACAGATTTAAAAATTTGCTGCTGCTTAGGATTTTTAAATGAGGATCAAGCAGGACGCTTAGCAGAAGCGGGTGTTCATCGTTATAACCATAACTTAAACACACATGCAAACAATTACGATAGCATTTGTTCAACACATACGTATGATGATCGCGTGGATACAGTAGAAAAAGCGAAGCAAGCTGGTATTTCTCCATGTTCTGGTGCAATCTTTGGAATGGGAGAAACGCCAGAACAGCGTGTTGAAATTGCATTTGAATTACAACGTTTAGATGCGGATTCTATTCCATGCAACTTCCTTGTTGCTGTAAAAGGGACGCCGCTTGAAGGACAGAAGGAATTAACGCCAGTAGAATGTTTAAAAGTGTTAGCGATGATGCGCTTTGTGAATCCGTCAAAAGAAATTCGAATTTCCGGTGGTCGCGAAATTAATTTGCGTTCTGTACAGCCTCTTGGTTTATTCGCAGCAAATTCAATCTTTGTTGGTGATTATTTAACAACAGCTGGCCAAGAGCCAACAGCAGACTGGGGTATGATTGAAGATTTAGGATTTGAAATTGAGGAATGTGCATTATAAAATGTGAAAAACAAGCTCCTTGCCGGGCTTGTTTTTTTGTAAATAAACTGTAATAAAATGTTTAGAAGCCTTTATGGAAGCGAGTTTTCCTAAAAAATATAAAATGTGTGGACGAATTTTCCAACCTGTAATTGTACATAGTAAAAGTGTAATTCATATTGGGTTGGAGGATCTTACATGCATAAATATATACTAGCTATTATGACTCTTCTTATTTTATTAAAAGCAATTAGTGCTGATCCAGTGAAAGCAGCAAAAAATCCTGAACAGAAAGAAATGCAACAAAGAATAGAACAACATTTTCGAACAAAAGCGGAACATTTTGGTATTGAGACTGAGGGAAAAGACTTAAAGGAAGTGCGGAAAGAAATTCATATTGTAGAGGAAGAAAAGAAGAGAGAAAATGTTTGGAAAATCGCCCAAAATCTTCGTATTAAAACAGAGGGTAAAACGATGGATGAATTGATAAAAGATGTGCGGAAAAAAGTGAAGAAATAACAATTTATGGGCAGTCATACCCCCACAATAACATTTAGTGAAAGTAAAGGCTAGGTGGGGGATGAACGACCCGTAAAGCTCGATTGATGAGGACTAATAATCGGTGAGAATGAAGAAATCGAGACTGATTAAAGTTTCACTTTAAGCCCATTGTTTTGATAAATGTGCCATTTCAATAGCGGCAACTGCAGATTCGTATCCTTTATTTCCTGCTTTTGTACCTGCACGTTCGATCGCTTGTTCAATTGTCTCAGTTGTTAATACACCAAAGATAACCGGAATTCCTGTTTGCAGTGATAGAGATGCAACACCTTTTGCTACTTCATTACAAACATAATCATAATGCGATGTAGCACCACGAATTACTGTACCAAGTGTAATGACTGCATCGTATTTGCCGCTATTTGCCATCTTTTTAGCGATTAATGGAATTTCAAATGCCCCTGGAACCCATGCGATATCAATGTCGTTTTCTTCTACACCATGGCGCTTTAATCCATCTAATGCACCGCCTAATAGTTTACTCGTAATAAATTCATTAAAACGTCCAACAACAACTCCGACTTTTAATCCTGTACCAACTAAATGACCTTCGAATACCATAATATATCTCTCCTTTAATTATAATGAATAGATTATAAGTTTAATAAGTGACCTAATTTTTTTACTTTTGTTTGTAAATATGTTTTGTTTTCTTCTTTTGTGGGCATTTGCAATGGTACGCGTTCAACAACTTCTAATTCATAACCTTGCAAGCCAGCAATTTTTCTTGGATTATTCGTTAATAGTCGCAGCTTTTGTAAACCTAGCTCCTTTAAAATTTGTGCACCAATGCCGTAATCGCGAAGATCTGCTGGAAAACCTAGCTTTTCATTTGCCTCCACAGTATCTAGTCCTTTTTCTTGTAACTTGTATGCACGGAGTTTATTAAGTAGCCCAATTCCGCGGCCTTCTTGCCTCATATAAAGAAGAACACCTTTTCCTTCACGCTCAATTTGAGCAAGAGCAGCATGAAGTTGTGGGCCACAATCGCAGCGGCATGAGCCGAAAACATCGCCAGTTAAGCATTCGGAATGAACGCGTACGAGAACGGGTTCATCTGTTGAAATCTCTCCTTTTACAAGAGCGATATGTTCTTTTTGATCTAATGAATTAGAGTAGCCGATTGCATGAAACGTACCGAAATCTGTTGGCAATGTAATTTCAACCTCTCTTGTTACGAGCGTTTCATGATGGCGGCGATAGGCGATTAAATCTTCAATGGTAATCATTTTAATATCAAATTGTTTTGCAACTTGGAACAGATCAGGAACACGCGCCATTGTACCGTCTTCATTTATGATTTCACAAATGACACCCGCCGGTTCTGCACCGCACAATTTCGCTAAATCAACAGCCGCTTCGGTATGTCCTGCGCGCCGAAGAACGCCACCATCTTTTGCAATTAACGGAAAGATATGCCCAGGACGATTAAAGTCGTTTCCTTTAGATGCTGGATTTAATAATTCGCGCACAGTTGCCGCACGTTCATGGGCACTAATGCCTGTTGTTGTAGAAATATGATCAATGCTTACTGTGAACGCAGTATGATGAGAATCTGTATTATGGGACACCATAGGCTCTAGTTGTAAGCGCTCTGCATATTGCTCCGTAATTGGTACACAGACGAGACCACGGCCATGTGTAATCATAAAATTAATTGTTTCTGGTGTAATGTACTCTGCTAAAGCAATAAAATCGCCTTCGTTTTCGCGGTTTTCATCATCACATACAATAACGACTTTTCCTTGTTTTAAATCTTCTAGTGCTTCTTCAATCCGATGAAACATTGTGTATCCCCCTTATAGAAATCCGTTTTCTTGTAAAAAACTTTCTGTAACTGAACTACCTCGCTTTGCTGGCTTTGAAATAAAATGCTCGATATATTTTCCAATCATGTCACATTCAATGTTCACAATATCTCCAGCTACCTTTTCACCAATAATAGATTCGCTTACTGTGTGCGGGATGAGTGAGATTGTAATGGAAGATTCATCTATATCAAATATTGTTAAACTTGTACCATCAACAGCCACAGATCCTTTTTGTAAACAATACCGAAGTAAATCATTTGGAATTCCAATTTTGTAATATATAGCATTGAAGTGCTGTTTTTTACTTACAATGGTACCGACTCCATCAATATGACCTGTGACAAAGTGCCCACCAAAGCGTCCGTTTGCAGCCATTGCTCGTTCTAAATTCACTTTAGAACGAGGCTTTAGCATACAAAGTGACGTTGATTTCATTGTTTCAGGCATGGCATCAACAGTAAAAGAAGATGCGGTAAAAGAAGTAACGGTTAAACAGATTCCGTTAACAGCGATACTATCACCTAATTTGACGTCGGATAAAATCGAATTTGCATGGATGGTTAGTTCCATTGCTTCTCCGCTTTGCTTTATATTCGAAATAGTTCCTAGCTCTTCTACAATCCCTGTAAACATGTAGGCACCTCACTTCGCTTACTTGCAATGATTTTTATATCATCGCCAATTTGTTTCATCTCTTGAATTTCTAAGGAAAGTGCATCTTGCAGTTTTATAAAACCAGTACCACCAAACCAAGTTGGTGCATCTTTTCCACCAATTAATTTTGGACTTATATAGGTCACGATTTCATTGAAGCATTTAGCTTCTAAAAAGCTTGCATGGACCGATTGTCCCCCCTCAATAAGGAGTGAAAGAATTTGCTTCTCTCCAAGAAGAGAAAGGAGGTCCCGTACTTCAATTTGACTCTTTTTCATCTGAAATACAGATACATTTTGAGATTCATAAGCATCTATTTTTTCTTTTCTTACATTTTTTCCAACAATGATCCATGTTGGCGCTAACCCATCAGTAATGACATGAGAGGACTGCGGAATTCGTAAGTGTGTATCTAAAATAATTCGAATCGGATTTTGTCCACCGTTTGGAAGCCTGGTTGTTAAATGTGGATTATCGGTTATCACAGTATTTACGCCAACAAGAATGGCATCGTGTGTATGACGGTATTGATGAACGTCCTTACGAGCTTTTTCACCTGTAATCCATTTACTTTCTCCAGTAACGGTCGCTATTTTTCCATCCAAACTCATTGCGGTCTTTATTGTTACAAATGGCTGTTTTGTTTTCATGTAGTGAAAAAAGTATCGGTTTAATGAGAGGGATTCCTCTTCAAGAACACCAGTCGTTACATGGATCCCTGCATCTTGTAACCGTTTTTTGCCACTACCTGAAACAAGTGGATTGGAATCGAGAGAAGCAATTACAACACGTTTTACTTGCTTCTCAATGAGCAACTCACAGCATGGCGGTGTTTTTCCAAAATGACTGCATGGCTCAAGGGTTACGTATACAGTAGCGCCATACGCCTGATCACCTGCCATTTGAAGGGCATGAACCTCTGCATGCTCTTCACCTGCACGGAGATGGGCACCCATTCCGACGATGTTTCCATCTTTTACAACAACAGCACCGACCATTGGATTTGGACTCGTTTGCCCCATAGTACTTTGTGCTAACTGTAGGGCAATCCTCATATATTCTTGGTCTGTCATTCGCTTCACCTCTCCTAAGAAAAAATCAAAAAACCCCAAGGATATTATTATCCTTGGGGTTTGGGAGACGTGATTTCTAGAAATATAGTTCGAATACGAAAGTATAGGAAAGAAACCTAACGATGCTTGATATTTTTGCATTAGAAAGAAGCCTAGCAAACTATCAATTTTTCATACGCTAGTCGTATCTTTTTATTTCAGCATAAAAACATAGGTATATGAAATAAAACATATACAGTAAAGAGAATCTTTAAAAATGTGTATGCCAAAATAAGAGTGTATTCGCTATATATAAGCACTAGAAAACATATCCTTCTCCCATCCAGACTATACTGTCGGCCCTAGAGTTTCACTAGATCCACCGTTTCCAAACTTGAAAACGGGTCACGGACTTAGAAGTGTGCACTTCATCACCGCCGGTTGGGAATTTCACCCGACCCCGAAGGATGCTGTTTGCTCACATTATAGCACAAAAAAGAAAAAAGGATAGCAAAAAATATTTGAATGTGAAGAATTGTATGAAAATGAAGGGCGGAAAAACCATTGATAGATGAGAGAAGGAAAACAATATTTAGTAGGAAATATTGTCCGCTACGGGACATATAAGAAGCATGTACAAATGAATGTACATGCTTCTTAATGGTTATTTTGTTTCTGGAGCGCGAACGATAGATTCAAATTTCCCTTTATGTGAAGCATCGCAATAAGGCATGTTTTTTGATAAACCGCAGCGACATAAAGAAAATGCAGGTTTTGCTGGGAATACATTCCCTTGTGAATCAACTAATTCCACATCCCCTGTAATGCGAAACGAGCCATTATCATTCACTTTAATTTGTACTTTTGCCAACTTTATCCCTCCTTCCAAACGCTTAAGTCTATCATATAATTGGAGGGGAAACTTGACAATAAAAAAACCTCTCTTTGTCTCAAGCAGAGGAGAGTGTTATAATAACGTTTATAATTGACTATAGTAAGGTGACGAAACATGGATAAACAATTACTTACACTACAAAATATCGCAAATGAGCGCACTTGGGCATCATTTTTGAATGATAACCATCCATACAGTTTACTTCATTGGTCGATTGCAGGTGTGGGACAAGAACAGAAAGATGTGTGGCTGCTTCAAGATGAGGTAACCTTTCAAACGACGGAGTTCCCAACGCTTGATGAGGCAGTGAAGTGGATTGCGGAAAATATGGAACAAGTTACAGATGTTTTAGCGCAGTAACATGAAAAAAACAGGCTTACGCAAGCCTGTTTTTTGTTTCTTTTACATATGTTCCTAAAAATTGATCGATTGCAGCTTCGTATTCTTGTTTGTTTTCATTATAAGAGCAAGCGTGTGCACCATGCTCTGCAATATAGAGTTGCTTATTGTTCTCTTTTGCTTCATAGAGTGCTTTTGTCATATCGCATAAAATGTAATCATCGTCTTTACTATGAATAAAGAGAACGGGATTGTTTATATTCTTTATACAATCAATTGGTGAAACTTCACGTATCGTATAGCCATCACGCACTTTTAAAAATGCATTTGCTAAAGGCAATAATGGCCATTTTGGTAAATGGAATTCAGCCTTTAAACGGTGTTGTAGCTGCCCGTGAAAATCAGAGAAAGGACAATCTGCAATATAGAAATCGGCGCCGTCTTCTACGAGTCCTGCATATTGAAGAAGTGTTGCAGCTCCCATCGATTCACCATGAATACCTAAGATAATGTCTTTTCCAAAGCGATTTTTTAGCCAGTCAACTACAGACTTTAAATCGTGTTTTTCATAATAACCATAGCTCGTCGTTTTACCACCTGTTTTACCGTGGCGACGATGGTCATAAATAAATACGTTATATCCTCTACTTAAAAATAAGTTTGCATATTTGACAGAGTTTATTTTGTTTACAGTTACACCGTGACAAAAAATCATAAATTTATTGGAATGACCAGCAGGAATGTAGTATCCGTGAATATCATATCCAAATTGAGAAGGAATGTGAATTTCTTCTTTTGGAACCGCGTTAAAATCTTCTAAACGAAAATGTTTTTTCGTTTCACGCTCTAAAATTTCTTCCTCTGTTTTTTTCTTTAAATACATTACTTTATTGGTAAAGAAAATACCAATGCCAATTAACGCACCTAGTATAGTGAGTAATGCTGTGAAAAAACGTTTCATACCTTACCTCATCCTCCAAATACCTTTCCATCATTGTGATACACTTATATTGTATCACAATGATGGAAAAAGGGGAGAAGTAGAGCATGGTTCACATACAAAAAATTACAGAAGAAATGAGAGAAACAATTCGGCTGTTTATGTGTGAGAATTGGGGAAGTACACTGATGGTTTCAAGGGGAAGAGCTCATCGCTTAGACGAATTACCTGGTTTTGTTGCAGTTGAAAATAACAGAATAGTAGGAATTATAACCTTCGAATTAACAGAGAGTATTTGTGAGATTGTATCATTGGATAGCCTTGAAGAAAAGAAAGGAATTGGAACAAAGCTTGTAGAGTGTGTAATTGAGATGGCTCGGGAACAATGTTGTAAAAAGGTATGGTTAATTACTACAAATGACAATACAAATGCACTTCGTTTTTATCAGAAGCGTGATTTTACAATGACAAATTTGTATATTGATGCTGTGAAAGAGGCACGAAAGATAAAGAAAGAAATTCCATTTGTTGGCTATGATAACATCGAAATCTTGCATGAAATCCAACTAGAATGTAAGTTGTAAAAAGTTTGTTTTATGTAACAATTTTCAGAAATATAAAACAATTACCTTGACGAATGTCATATTTTGTTTTAGTTTAAAATTGTAAGCTATTACCATATTAAGGGGTGACGATGTGGCAACCATACGTGATGTTGCAAAATTGGCCGGTGTTTCAGTCGCAACCGTTTCACGAGTAATTAATGAAAAAGGGTATGTTCATGAAGATACAGTAAAACAAGTAAAGCAAGCAATTGAGGAATTACACTATAGACCGAATGGGGCAGCAAAAGCATTATTTAAAAAGTCCTCAACAATGATTGCTATACTCGTATCAAATTTACGTGATCCATCATACATAACTTTGCTTCGTTCAATAGAGGAAGCTGCATATAAAGAGGGTTATCAAATTATTGTTTGTAATATAGAAAATAAGAATGGATATATAGATATGCTGATACAAAGTGATATTGCTGGTGCTATTATGACGCGCGATGTATTTCGGCATCTGGGAAAACTATCGATTCCATTTGTTGTACTTGACGAAATAGTATCTCCTTTGGATTATTACGAAAGTGCTAGAAAAGCTGTAATTTTGCTAAAAGAAAAGGGTTGTCATTTTCTTGTTTATATTGGAGAAGAGACAGAAGATGAGGAAATGGAAGAACATGTATCTGGTTTTTTAGATACTGTTTGGGAAGAAGAACTTGCTTATCGAGAAGCAAGTCTCAAGGGATGCGAAGAAAATCAGCTCATTGAACTGTTACGAAAGTATCCTTACATAGATGGGATTGTAGCTTCAAGTGATATAGTCGCAATTTCGACTATTCGGGCGGCAATTGCTCTTGGTATCGATATACCAAAGCAGTTGCAAGTTGTTGGATTTAAAGGGAGTTTACAAGGGGAATGGGTTACGCCGTCATTGACAACGATTGAAAGCTCTTGTGAAAAGAAAGGGATATTGGCATTACAGCAGTTAGTCGGAAAAATAAAAAAGAAACACGTACAACAAGAAGCATTAGAAACAGAGTTTGTATTTGTTGAGAGAGAATCTACAAAGTAAAAAGGTGCGTTCAGTAAACGCACCTTTTTTATCATGTAATCGTAACGGTGACTCGGACACGCTACAAACTAAGCAGTAACATCACTGCTATTGCGATGAGTACAGCGCCCTAATCTTTATTCGGGTTGTACAATCTTTTACGGAGAGATCTGTTCACTAACCGAGTGAAGTTGCGACACATCATTATAAAATGTAAAAGGAGCACCGCCTGTTATTTATGTGAAAAAGATAACTCTTGTTTTATAGAGCTTAAAGATTCTGCGAACAGTTCAGGCTCTTCCAAATTTGGAGAGTGAGCGGAATTGGGGAACCAAATCATTTTTTTTATGGGCGCTTGAATCATATCGCAATATTGCTGGACAAGTGCATAAGGAGTTTGATAATCAAAGCGTCCAGAACAGAAATAAACAGGTACAGAAAGCCTTGAAATGGTAGAAAAGAAATCCACCGTAAGCATTTCTCCCCATAATGTTCCAGACTTCATGTTTCCTGCGAGAAATTTTAGCCAGTCTAGCCATGTATATTCTGAAGAAAGTAAGCCTTTGCGAATAAAAGAAAGCGAGGATCCATTTTGAACTGCACCTCCAAATGTACTAAGCCATCTTCTTTGAATAATAAGACGCTTCATATCTAGAAAAGGTGGTTTCCCTAGTTTCGTGAGTGAAGCTAATGCACGTGTGTGTCCGTGTTTTTTTGCGGAATGAATTAAGTGTTGGTACAATAGTTCCTCATTTTGTTTCATATGTACAATTTGACCAATGCCAATGTAGGCTTCGATGTATTCTGGATATGTATTTGCAATTTTTAAGCCGAGAATACTCCCCCATGAATGTCCAGCAAAGAATAATTTCTGCTTTTTAAAGCGAGAAAGAATGTATTGGATGACTTCACGTGTATCTGAAACGAATTGTTCAATTGTGAAAGGAGCTTGAATATCTCGTAATGAAAAGGATTTTCCTGCTCCACGTTGATCCCAATTGACAACGACAAAATGTTTTTCTAAGTCTTTTTGAAAGTGGCGAATGAATCCGATTTGTGCCATACCAGGGCCGCCGTGACAACAGAATAAAATAGGTTGATTCACGTCTTGACCACGTATAAGTAAGGATTGTTTACGACCGTTAATCATAACGCTTTCTATCGTAGCGATGCTGTTCGGAATCGGTTGCATATTTTCATTGTGAAATTGTGGAGTGCGGCTACGAAAAAGCATATGAAAAACCTCCTTTTCTTAAATGGTATGTATCGCACAGGCTCTCAAATTTGCATATACTGTTAGAAAATCATTGTATCATAACATACTAGCTGTATTTCAAGCATACGAGCTCGGGAAAGGGGGAAGAAAGTGACGATTGGAGAAATTATAGATCGCTTAAATAAACGTGAATCACTCGCTATTATTGCAAAACGCCTTGCAATGAGCCCGTATACATTGTCGAAAAAACTTAGAATGCTCGGATATGAATATGATGGTGAACAAAAGAAACGAATATTCATTGGAGAGGGAGAAGAGCCTCGGTATTTATATCTTCAAGAAGCCGTAGCGCTTCAATATGTAAAAATAGATTATCAAGTATTAATTTATGAACAATTACAAAGTATTTATGAATTGTTACAAAAAAGAGAAGGATGTATTCTTTTAACGCCAGAGAATTGTACAGAAAAGAAGAAACGTACTTTCTCTATATGTACGGAAGTTTTAGAACGTTTAGATATTGTATCTGTTGCAAAAGGAGTTCATAAGTCTCGAATTGTAGAAGAAGCGTTGAAAGAATTTTTACAAAGATACGAAGTGAGTGATGAATCGTATCCAGATAAATAAAAGAAAGGATACAATTCTTGATATCAGAGTATGTATCCTTTCTTTGTTAGCTAGTATGAATGAAAAAATGTTGGGGTAAACGGTGTTTAAATCTCGATTTATTTTATCCTTTTGTTTTAACAAAATAATATAGAAACCAAACGGCATGATTTTGTTCATCGGCTGCCGTTCTACGAAATACCTCTTTAATGTATTGATCTGTAGTATCATCTGCGATTTTTAAGTAAAAATCAACGGTTCGTTGCTCATCTTGTATTGCAAATTCTAATCCACTTACATAAGAATCTGGACATGGTTCAGTGATTTTTGGCTGAGGTTGTCTACCAGTTAAACGAATATAAATCTGTACAAATTGTTGAAAATGTTTTATTTCGTCTTGTCGGATTTCAAGAATTTGATCGCGTTCACTACCTTGTGGAGCTAAATTAGCTAATTTAGCATAGCAATGTATTGCACTATACTCTCCGTTAATGGCTTTTTCAATATCACGAATTAGCTTTTCATTTTGTCTGTATATCAAATTGTAATCATTTGAATAGGAATCCATTTGTTTACCTCCCAGTTTATGCTTAGATATCCTATGGAAAATTAAAATACTGGGTGCATATCCTCTAGAATGTATTTTAGGATCAATTGAATTTTTATTGTCTAGGATATGGAATTTCCCTTATAATGGAGAAAAAAGTAAAAGGTGAGCAAGATATGAAGAAAAAGAAACAAAGACAAACGCAAATGAATCAGACGGAGAAGGATTCAATCACAATTGGTGATCAATTAAATGAATCATTAATGCATCAATTGAAAAGCAAGAAGAAAGAATTACAAATAAGAGCGGAGCAAAAAGAAATAGAAGAACAGGAAAGAAAGCGTAAAGAGCAAAGAGAACGTGAAAAGAATAAATCATTTGAAGAACTGTTAGGCGAAAGTAATCTTACTTGGAAAGACTTTAAATAATGTCAAAAAATCATCAGTGGAATTGTACTGATGATTTTTTTACGATTTGATAAGAAAAGGGGAATTGGGATGAGAAAAATTGTAGTGGTTCCATATGAAAACCATTGGGTTGAGAAGTTTCAAATAGAAGCAAAGAGGTTAAAAGTAGCAATGCCAGAACCAGTGAAAATACATCATATTGGTAGTACATCAGTACCGGGACTTGCAGCAAAGCCCATTGTTGATATGATTATGGAAGTAGGAGATATTGAGAGAGTTGATAGTTGGGATGAGCGTTTTGAAGAACTTGGTTATATTGTAAAAGGTGAAAATGGCATTTCGGGTCGCCGTTTTTTTATTCATGGAACGGAAGAAAAACGTTCCTATCATTTACATGTATTTGAAACAGGAAATTCAGAAATTACACGTCATTTAGCGTTTCGTGATTACATGATGGCGAACTGTGAAGAAGCAGAAGCTTATGCAACATTAAAGAAAGAGTTGGCAGAAAAGTTTACATATGATGGAGATCAGTATACGGAAGGAAAGAATGATTTTGTGCGTGATATTGATGAGAAAGCAAAAGAATGGCTAGAAAATAACGCAGGCAAGTAAGCACGCGTTATTTTTAGTAGAAGGGGGAGAAGAGATGAGAAAGATTATGATTATTGGTTCTGGAGGGGCCGGGAAATCAACCTTTTCGCGACGATTAGGAGAAAGATTACAAATTCCTGTACACCATCTTGATGCTCTTTATTGGAAAGCGGGCTGGGAGCTAGCAAGTCGTGAGGAACAAATACAAGTGCAAAAAGGCTTAGTAACGCAAGATGCCTGGATTATCGATGGAAATTATGGTTTTACAATGGATATACGAGTAGAGGCCGCCGATACAATCATCTTTATTGATCTTCCAAGAATACAATGCTTATATCGTGTAGTAAAAAGAAGAATACAATATCATAATCAAACGCGTCCTGATATGGGAGAAGGATGCGATGAGCAATTAGATTTTGAGTTTTTGAAATGGGTATGGACGTATCCGAAGGTGAAGCGGCCTACTATTTTAGAAAAATTGCAGGCTGTTTCTACTGAGAAAAACATTATTATTTTTAAATCTGCAGCTGAAGTAGAAGGATTTTTACAGAAGTTATAAGACTCCGCTATTTGCGGGTTGTAAGACTTCAAGCTTAAGATACAGAGAGGTAGGGATAATTGCCAGTAAAAGCCTGATAGAAGTTCCACTTTATAAAATTATTATGTAAACTGTATATATTTTTTGACTTTTTTCGTGAATCTTGTTCAAATAAAGTTGATGGTTATAAAAATTTCGTAGCATTTGTCTATAAAATTTGCAGGAGAGCAGAAGGAGGAACGGACTATCATGTATATTCCAACAACTACACTTCATAATGGTGTAAAAATGCCGATGATTGGTTTAGGTGTTTATAAAGCAAAAGAAGGTGAAGAAGTAAAGCAAGCGGTAAAAACAGCTTTAGAAGTTGGATATCGTTCTATTGATACAGCGACTGTATATGAAAATGAAAGCGGTGTCGGAGAAGCGATTCGTGAATCCGGAATTGCACGTGAGGAATTATTTATTACGACAAAAGTATGGAATGACGATCAAGGATATGAGACGACACTTCAAGCATTTGAAAAAAGTTTGAAGAAATTACAAATGGATTATGTGGATTTATATTTAATTCATTGGCCGATAAGAGGGAAATATGTAGATACATATCGTGCTTTAGAGAAGTTATATGAAGAGGGAAAAGTACGTGCGATTGGTGTCTCTAATTTTCATCAGCATCATTTAGAGCAGCTCCTACCGAATTGCAATGTGAAGCCAATGGTAAACCAAGTGGAACTTCATCCAATGCTTGCGCAGTTTGAATTACGTGATTTTTGTCAAAATCAACAAATTCAAATGGAAGCCTGGAGCCCGTTAATGAGAGGGGGCGAAGTATTCCAGCATCCAATTATTCAGGAAATTGCTAGCAAGTATGAAAAAACACCTGCTCAAATTATTTTACGCTGGGATATTCAAAGTGGGATTGTAACAATCCCTAAATCTGTTACACCATCTCGCATTCAAGAGAACTTTACTATTTTTGATTTTTCATTAACAGAAGAAGAAATGAAGCGAATTGACACAATGGATCGTAATTTGCATGTTGGGACAAATCCTGATAAATACGATACCATGTAAAAAAAACGCTACCGAAAATGGTAGCGTTTTTTTAACGGTGCAATGTGTATGTATCATATTTAACAGCTGCTTGAATTTGTTTATATTCTTCAGTCGTTAACGGAGATTGATTGTTAGCTTGTACATTTTCTCGCAATTGCTGGATGGAGCTAGCGCCAGGAATAACAGCAGCAACAACTGGGTCATGTAAACAATAGCGAAGAGCTGTTTCGGTTGATGAACGCTCCTTTGTAATCTCTTTTACAGTAGCTAATGTTTTTATTAACTCGTTATAAGAATAAGAAAGATAATCTTTTTCTTTCACCTTTTCTATCTTTCTTTCATTGTTGTCAGTTAATAAACCTTTCGCAAGTGGCCCTCGCGCAATTATGCTAATTTGATGTTCCTGAAGCAGCGAAAACCATTCTTCTGGTCTACGATTTAATAGACTGTACTCCATTAATACACTAACGATGTTAGAACGTTTTGCATATTCACGAATGACATTTGGGCGAATAGAAGAAATGCCGTAATGACGAATGATACCTTCTTGTTTTAACTCTTCAAATGCTTCAATCGTTTCATCAATAGAATCTTGGATTGTCCCGCCGTGTAATTGGTATAAATCAATATAATCTGTTTGCAAGCGGCGTAAGCTTTCTTTTACTTCTGCTTTTATATAAGTTTTGGAAGGATCCCAAGACCAGCCGTTCTTTTCTTCTGTCCAGCGGTTTCCCACTTTCGTTGTCAGAACAATTTTGTCGCGTTTTCCTTTAAGAGCTTTTCCAACGAATTCTTCATTTAGTCCATAATCGTATAAATCTGCCGTATCAATAAAATTGATTCCTAGATCAATTGCTTCATGGATGATGCGAATTGCTTCACTTTCATTAGTACCAAGAGACATACAACCGAGGCCCATTTCTGTAATATATAAATCTGAACTTCCTAATTGTCGTTTTTTCATTGGTCAACCTCCTTGCTTGTATTGTACGAAAGTGGGAGAAGATTGACAAACGTTTACTGTTTGTAAAAGTACGATTGAGAGGCTTCATAATTTAGCAGGAGATGGAGAAAGTACTTACTGATTAAAACTCACTTTATTTTTTTGTTTGCGGTAATCCAGTCTTGTACCGTTTCGTATTCTTTTCCATATTGTTTTAGCTTATTACGAATTTGCCAAGCTTTTCCGACTAACGTGATACGATTTGGTAAAATATATACTTTCATTTTTATCACGCTCCTTTCAGTGTGGTAAAATGTATGAAGAACCATTAGGAAATAGAACAGGGAGATGAAATAGTGTGAGTAATCTTGCAGAGAGAACTGTGGCAACTGAACCGATTTTTGATGGGAAAGTTATTAAAGTTCGTGTTGATGAAGTAGTATTACCAAATGGAGAAGTGAGTAAACGTGAAATTGTAAATCATCCTGGTGCAGTTGCTATTATTGCTGTTACAGATGAAGGAAAGATTGTGCTTGTTGAACAGTATCGTAAGGCACTTGAAAAAGAGATTGTGGAAATTCCGGCTGGGAAATTAGAGCCTGGAGAAAAACCAGAAATAACAGCAGTCCGTGAATTAGAAGAAGAAACTGGTTACGTATGTGAGAAAATGGAATTCATCACATCTTTTTACACATCACCAGGTTTTGCTGATGAAATTTTATATGTATACAAAGCAACAGGACTAAAGAAAAAAGAAAATAAAGCAGCTTTAGATGAGGATGAATTTGTGGAATTAATGGAAGTGTCATTAGAAGAGGCGATTTCACTTATGCAAAATCAACGTATTCATGACGCAAAGACAATGTTTGCTGTGCAATACTTACAATTACAAAAATAAACACTCGCCTAAGGCGAGTGTTTTAATTAATTTTAGCATATACGCGTGTATCACGTAAGCTACCGTCAGGTGCAAGAAAATCATTTTCAAGTGTACCTTCTAAAATAAATTCAAGGCGTTCTGCTAAGGCACATACATTCGCATTTGTAGCATCGCAGCGAATCTCAATTCGTCTAGCGCCAAGCTTATCAAAAGCAAACTGAACGGCACCTTTCACAGCTTCTGTCATATATCCTTGTTTTGTATAAGCGCTATGTAACCAGAAATGAAGTGAAAACTTTGGAATATCCCAGTTCTCTGGTTGAAGAGTAAGGGCTCCGATAAATGTACCAGACACTTTATCATATAAGTGAAAAGCTAATGTTTCACGAAGTAAAAACTGTCCGTGAGCTTCTCGAACGATTTCTTCAGCGCTTTCTTCAGTTTCGGATGTAATTGGCATCCATGGTAGTAAGTCTTCTAAAGAAGCTTGAATTGCTTCATACATCTCTGTTCCGTCACCTGGAAATGGTTTACGTACTTGCAGACGTTCAGTTTGAAATAATGTTGGAAAATCTAATAATAATGGTTTCAAACGAAATCCCTCCTATTCTCTACTTTTAAGTTTAGCAAAGTGGAGCGGAATTTCAATCTTAATTAATCATACTTTTTTTCTTTCCTTCATACATTTTAGTAAGAGTGTGAACGGAGGGAAGAAAAATGTTGCGAAAAACTTGGCAAGACCGTGTAATTTCTCATATACAAGAAAATTCTTCACTTTACATATTTGTTTCTGTTTTACTACTGATGGGTGTAGTATTTGGGGCAATTCTTGTAAATAGTTTGCAGGTGAATCAAAAGCAAGATTTATCCTTTTACTTAAGTCGTTTTTTTGGACAAGTTTCCAAAGGCGAGTTTGCAATTGCAGGTGAAATGTTTCGAGAAAGTTACTTTTCACAATTAAAATACATTGGATTTATTTGGCTGTTAGGGATTTCTATTATTGGATTACCACTTATTTTTATTTTATTATTTTTAAAAGGAGTCGTTGTTGGATTTACAGTTGGTTTTTTAGTAAGTCAGCATGGCTGGAATGGATTATTATTAGCATTTGTCTCTGTATTACCACAAAATTTAATCATTATTCCAGCATTTCTTGTAATGACAACAATTGCTGCAAGTTTTTCTTTACGAATGATTAGGCATCAATTTATTCGGAAAATTAACGAGCCACTACTACCGTTATTAATCCGCTACACTTGCTTTTTTCTTATTATTGGTGCGATATTAGCGATCGCTTCTAGTATTGAAGCATATGCGTCGCCAGTCTTAATGAAAGAAGTCGTGGAGGTTATCAACAAAAAATAAATACTATGTGAGAATGATTATCAACTTATTTTGATTATTTTTTCTTTTGACAGAAGCCCTTCTTTTGATATAATGGTGTAAGAGTGGCGAGGAGGGAGTAGTACCGAATGGAAGAGAGAATTGAACGAATTAAGAAGCAATTGCATGCAGCGAGCTATAAATTGACACCACAGCGTGAAGCAACAGTTCGTGTGCTGCTGGAAAATGAAGAAGATCATTTAAGTGCAGAAGATGTTTACCTCCTTGTAAAAGAAAAGTCGCCAGAGATCGGATTAGCAACCGTCTATCGAACTTTAGAGTTATTATCTGAGTTAAAAGTTGTCGATAAGATTAACTTCGGAGACGGTGTTTCACGCTATGACTTACGTCAAGAAGGTGCACAGCGTTTCCATCATCATTTAATTTGTACAAAATGCGGTGCTGTACAAGAAATACAAGAAGATTTACTTGGTGAAGTGGAGAAAAAAGTAGAGCGAGACTGGAGCTTTAAGGTGAAAGATCATCGTTTAACTTTCCATGGGATTTGTAAAAATTGTCAAGAAAATGAAACGAATGAAAAATAACCTTTTCCTATCTAGCTAGGAAGAGGTTTTTTATTTGAATGAAGTATAAATCACTGAAAGCTTGGCATATGTTGTAATAACATATACTTTGGAGGAATTTACGATGCGCCGAGCTTTGAAATTAACTTATGATGGAGTGAAAGTATTTTTATTATTTACAAGTTGTACGATTTTGTTTTATTTCGCTATACTATGGATAAATGAAGAATATGAAAGTTACCACCGTTATGAAAAACTAAAAGAAGAGACAGTAGAAAAAGTATCAGGGAATGAGGAACCAGCAAAGGATGCTTTCGTAAATAGAATGATTTTTTTCTATGAAAATGGGGAGTAGTGTAGATTGGAAGATCAATTAAAAGATTTTATTCATTATATGATTGTTGAAAAAGGGCTGGCAAAAAATACAGTTGTATCCTATGAACGAGATTTAAAAAGTTATGTGAAGTATTTACAAAATGTGGAGCAAACAAAAACATTTCATGAAGTGACGCGGATACACATTGTTAATTTTTTGCAGTATTTAAAAGAAAATGGGAAATCTTCAAAAACATTAGCACGTCATATTGCATCTATCCGTTCATTTCATCAATTTTTACTTCGTGAACGGATTGTTGAGCATGATCCATCTGTACATATTGAAACACCACAAGGAGAACGGAAATTGCCGAAAGTATTATCAGTAAGTGAGGTAGAAGCATTACTTCAAACACCAAAAGTGATAAATGCATTCGGTGTTCGAGATAAGGCAATGTTAGAATTATTGTACGCAACAGGGCTCCGCGTTTCAGAATTAATCGCACTAAATTTAGAGGATGTTCATTTAACGATGGGATTTGTTCGCTGCATGGGAAAAGGAAATAAAGAAAGAATTATCCCGCTAGGAAGTTTAGCTACAGAGGCAATTCAGCGCTATATTGAAAAAGGAAGAAAAGAGTTGATGGGAAAAAAAACAGTGGATGCACTCTTTTTGAACCATCATGGTAATCGTTTATCTCGTCAAGGTTTTTGGAAAATTTTAAAACGATTAGCAAAAGAAGCGAATATTGAAAAAGAACTTACACCGCATACGTTGCGTCATTCTTTTGCTACGCATTTATTGGAAAATGGGGCAGATTTGCGTGCTGTACAAGAAATGCTTGGACATGCTGATATTTCCACAACACAAATCTATACACATGTTTCAAAAACGAGATTAAAAGATGTATATAAACAGTTTCACCCGAGAGCATAAATATTATGCTCTTTTTATTTTTTCATCTATATAAGTACAAATTGAAAAAACGATATAAAACCTTTCTTTCCCTGCTCCATGCCAAGCGAAAACAAAGAGAGAAAATAAGTAGCAGTCCCCTTTTGTTCTTCATAGCCGCGACTTATATGTTGGAAAATCAAAATGGATATATATTGCCAGAGCTAATTAGTAAACGAATTTATATATCCATCAATTAAAAAACCGAC
>NZ_JBALQK010000009.1:25224-45968 GCF_036965845.1 Bacillus sp. JJ1127
TTTTTATTCTGCATCGCAGGGAGTTTTCGATGTCGAAAAATTAAAATGGATTTATATAGTAATTATAGAATGCATTTTGAAAATAAAAATGAGCACTTCACAAAAACTTCACAAACATTTCGTACATTGTTTTCAGCAGAAGGCTAGAATATGGCCAGGCATTTCCTCTATACTAAGTAAAGTATGAAGGAGGAAATAAATATGAAAAAACTTGTAATTACTTTATTTATCGCAATGCTAGCATTGGCTGGCTGTAATACAAAGAAAGAAGAATCAACGAAAAAAGACAAGATTGAAGAAGTTAAAGTAGCAGTTCAAACAAATCCGAAAGAAATTAAGCCAAATGAAAAAACAGAAGTACAGGCACTTGTTACACAAGGAAAAGAAAAAGTAACGGATGCTGACGATGTGAAGTTTGAAATTTGGAAAGATGGTGAAGAGAAGCATGAAATGTTAGACGGTAAACATAAAGGAAAAGGTGTTTATGCAGTTGAGAAAACATTCCCATCTGACGGTGTATACCATATCATTGCACATACAAACGCACGTGAAATGCATGTGATGCCAGAAGTAAAAGTTGCTGTAGGAAATGCAAAAGTTGAGGATACAAAGAAAGAAAGTGGTCATGAGGCAGGGCACGGTGATCATAAGAGTGATACAATGATTCACCTTATGGCTGGTGATATAAAAGTAAATGCTGAATCAACAATGAAAGTTCATTTGAAACAAAAAGAGGAAGCGTTAACTGGTGCAGAAGTACAGCTTGAAATTTGGAAAGATGGCGTTGAAAAGCATGAGTTTGTTCCAGCTAAAGAAGGTAACAAAGGCGAGTATGAAAGTAAACATACGTTTAAAGAAGCTGGTACTTATAAAGTAAAAGTTCATGTGAAAAAAGGCGAACTTCACGAACATAAAGAAGAAACAGTAGAAGTAAAATAAAAAGCAGCTCTTTAGAGCTGTTTTTTATTTTAATATTACGAAATAAGTCATAATTTTATTAGCGCTTCTCTGCAGAATGGATTACAATAGAAAGTGTGAAGAAAATAAGAATTTCTACGAAAATGTATTAAAAAGAAAGCGTAAACATGTTATGATACCTGTATCAGATGTCTGACATCTGACTTAGAAAAACCAGGAAATTTTCACTTCGCTTGAAAGTAAGGCGAAGAAGGTTGAAGAATAACTAAAAGAAGTATTTTTCGTTAGTGGGAAATAAAGAGAATTCTCACTAATAGCAGTTTCACTTTACAGCGTTTTGAACATACTACAAGAAGTGGAACTGAACATATAGGAGGGTGTAGTTATGAATAAATATAAACGTATTTTCCTAGTCGTAATGGACTCTGTAGGAATTGGAGAAGCACCGGATGCTGAAAAATTTGGTGATTTAGGTTCTGACACACTTGGGCATATTGCTGAACATATGAACGGATTACAAATGCCAAACATGATGAAATTAGGTCTTGGCAATATCCGTGAAATGAAAGGAATTTCTAAAGTAGAGAAACCACTTGGTTATTATACAAAAATGCAAGAGAAATCTACTGGGAAAGATACAATGACAGGTCACTGGGAAATCATGGGCCTTTACATTGATACACCATTCCAAGTGTTCCCAGAAGGGTTCCCAAAAGAATTACTTGATGAGTTAGAAGAAAAAACAGGACGTAAAATTATCGGTAATAAACCTGCTTCTGGCACTGCTATTCTTGATGAGCTTGGTCAAGAACAAATGGAGACAGGCTCTTTAATCGTGTACACTTCTGCTGATAGCGTATTACAAATCGCAGCTCATGAAGAAGTGGTACCACTTGAAGAGTTATATAACATTTGTAAAATTGCACGTGAACTAACACTGGATGAAAAATATATGGTAGGTCGCGTTATTGCTCGTCCATTCGTTGGGAAGCCTGGAAACTTCACACGTACACCAAATCGTCATGACTATGCATTAAAACCATTTGGCCGTACAGTAATGAACGAATTAAAAGATAGCGATTATGATGTAATTGCAATTGGTAAAATCTCTGATATTTACGATGGAGAAGGCGTAACAGAATCTCTTCGCACAAAATCTAATATGGATGGAATGGACAAGCTTGTAGATACATTAAATATGGACTTTACAGGTATTAGCTTCGTAAACTTAGTTGATTTTGATGCAATGTTCGGTCACCGCCGCGATCCTCAAGGATACGGAGAAGCACTACAAGAATATGATGCACGTCTTCCAGAAGTATTTGAAAAACTAAAAGAAGATGACTTATTAGTTATTACAGCAGATCATGGTAATGATCCAATTCACCATGGTACAGACCATACGCGTGAATATGTACCATTATTAGTATACAGTCCAAGCATGAAAGATGGCGGACAAGAATTACCACTTCGCAAAACATTTGCTGATATTGGTGCAACTGTAGCAGAAAACTTTGGTGTAACAATGCCAGAATACGGAACAAGTTTCTTAAATGACTTAAAAAAATAAGGGGGAAAATGAAATGAATCGTGAACTTATTACAAAATCAGCTTCATACTTAAAAGAGAAATTCCAAGAAACGCCACAAGTAGGACTAATCCTTGGTTCTGGATTAGGTGTATTAGCAGACGAAATCGAAAATGCAGTAACAGTACCTTACAATGAAATTCCTGAATTTCCTGTATCTACAGTTGAAGGTCATGCTGGCCAATTAGTATTCGGTACACTTCAAGGGGTTACAGTTGTAGCAATGCAAGGTCGTTTCCATTACTATGAAGGATACGATATGCAAAAAGTAACATTCCCAGTTCGTGTTATGAAAGAATTAGGTGTAGAAACAGTTGTTGTTACAAACGCAGCTGGTGGTGTAAATACATCATATGAGCCAGGCGATTTAATGTTAATCTCAGATCATATTAACTTTATGGGATACAATCCATTAATCGGACCAAATGATTCTGAAATGGGTGTACGTTTCCCTGATATGTCTGAATCTTATAGTAAAGATCTTCGTGCAATGGCGAAACAAGTTGCAGCTGATTTAAATATTAAAGTACAAGAAGGCGTATATGTTGCGATGACAGGTCCAGTATACGAAACACCAGCAGAAATTCGTATGATCCGTACAGTTGGCGGCGATGCTGTCGGAATGTCAACTGTACCAGAAGTTATTGTAGCGCGTCATGCTGGGATGAAAGTACTTGGTATTTCTTGTATTTCAAATATGGCAGCTGGTATTTTAGATCAACCGCTTAATCATGAGGAAGTAATTGAAACAACAGAGCGTGTAAAAGCAAACTTCTTAGCGCTTGTAAAAGCAATCGTAAAACAAATGAAGGGATGAATTCACAATGAGAATGGTGGACCTAATTGCTAAAAAACGTGACGGACATGCATTAACGACAGAAGAAATTAATTTTATTGTTGAGGGTTATACAAACGGTGATATTCCAGATTATCAAATGAGCTCACTTGCAATGGCAATTTTCTTCCAAGATATGAATGAACAAGAACGTGCTGATTTAACAATGGCTATGGTAAATAGCGGCGATACAATTGATTTATCAGCGATTGAAGGCGTAAAAGTAGATAAGCATTCAACAGGTGGTGTTGGTGATACAACTACGCTTGTATTAGGTCCATTAGTGGCTGCTTTAGATGTACCAGTGGCAAAAATGTCTGGCCGTGGTTTAGGACATACAGGTGGTACAATTGATAAATTAGAAGCAGTACCAGGATTCCATGTGGAAATTGAAAATGATGAATTTATTCGTCTTGTAAACCAAAATAAAATTGCGATTATCGGACAAAGTGGAAACTTAACACCTGCTGATAAAAAGTTATATGCACTTCGTGATGTAACTGCGACAGTAAACTCTATTCCGCTTATTGCAAGCTCTATTATGAGTAAAAAAATTGCAGCTGGTGCAGATGCAATTGTACTTGATGTAAAAACAGGTGCAGGCGCATTTATGAAAACAGACGAAGATGCAAAGCGTTTAGCAGAAGCAATGGTACGCATTGGTAATAACGTTGGTCGTAAAACGATGGCTGTTATTTCCGATATGAGTCAACCGCTTGGCGAGGCAATTGGTAATGCATTAGAAGTAAAAGAAGCAATCGATACATTACAAGGCAAGGGACCGAAAGATTTAGAAGAGTTATGTTTAACGCTTGGAAGTCAAATGGTGTACCTTGCTGGACAAGCTTCATCTTTAGAAGATGCGCGTGAAAAGCTAATTGAAGTAATGAACAATGGAAAAGCGTTAGAAGCATTTAAGATGTTCTTAGCGGCACAAGGCGGAGATGCTTCTGTTGTTGATGATCCTTCTAAGCTGCCACAAGCAAAGTATAAAATCGAAGTAGAAGCAAAAGAAGACGGATATGTATCCGAAATTGTTGCAGATGAAATTGGAACAGCGGCAATGCTTTTAGGTGCAGGACGTGCAACGAAAGAATCTGAAATTGATTTAGCAGTTGGACTTATGCTTCGCAAAAAAGTAGGCGATAGCGTGAAAAAAGGTGACTCACTTGTTACAATTTACGCAAATCGCGAAAACGTAGAAGATGTAAAAGCAAAAATTTATGAGAACATGAAAATAGCGACAGCGCATGTAGATGCACCGAAACTAGTGCATGGCATCGTAACAAAATAAAGTAAAAAAGCTAAGGAGCCTTCTCCTTGGCTTTTTTTGTTGTTTTTTGTTTATAATAATAATGGGTGAAGTTATGATTAAAATTTGTGCAATAACGAAAGAAGATGAAGTGTTATACGATGTTTCATTAGAAGAAACGAAGAGAGAAGATATCATATGGTATTGGCTTGATTTATATAAGCCAACAAAAGAAGAGTATACATATATTTTACAAGACCATTTTAAATTCCATCCTCTTGCGATTGAAGATTGCGTAGAATATGTACAGAGGCCAAAAGTAGATTTCTATGATGGATATAACTTTTTAGTTCTTCATGCATTTGGAGAAGATGGATTAGAACCACACGAAATTGACTTATTTGTTAGTGATCGCTATATTGTCTCTTTTCATTTCTCGCATAATAATGCGATTGAAAGAGTGTGGAAAACGCTTGGTGAGAGAAAACGTATTAAGAAGAGCCCTCTACATGTAGCACATACAATTATTGACCAAATTGTTGATGATTACTTTGCGCCTGTTTACTACATTGAAGATCATTTGAATGCTATTGATGACAATTTAACAGGTGAGACAGCAGGAAGTGTATTAGAAGAGGTATTTGATATTCGTACAGACTTATCTAAGCTTAGACGTACAATTGTACCGATGCGTGACCTATTATATCGTATTTTAAATTCAACTCGTTTTTACGGGATAAGCGATCATGAAATTTATTTTAAGGATATACATGATCATTTGCTAAAGCTTACAGAGATGATTGAAGCTAGCCGAGAATTAACAGCAGATATTCGGGACAGTTATTTTTCATTGAACTCACATCATATGAACAATATTATGAAAACATTAACGGTTTTCTCGACGATCTTCATGCCGTTAACATTTATTGCTGGGGTATATGGAATGAACTTCACGCATATGCCAGAGCTAGCTGGGAAATATAGCTATTTTATTTGTTTAGCTCTTATGGTTTTAATTGGCGGAGGAATGATGGTGTGGTTTTATAAAAAGGGTTGGTTTAAGTAAAGAAAACGCCGGGAATCCCCCGGCGTTTTCTACTAGCCAATGGCCTGTAACACAAACATGGCTAAGAATAGGCATGCAATGATATACATGGACGGTGCGACTTCTTTATGCTTTCCAAGAGCAATCTTTAAAATAGGATAAGCGATAAATCCGAACGCAATGCCATCAGCGATACTATATGTGAGTGGAATCATAACGATGATTAAAAACGCTGGAAATCCTTCTGAAAAATCATTTAGAGGGATTTGCTGAATGTTTGTAATCATGAGACCACCAATAATAATTAAAATTGGCGCAATGGCACTATTAGGAATTAATTTGACAAATGGAAGAGCAAACAGTGACGCAAAGAATAACATCCCTGTAATGATGGACGTCAGACCTGTTTTACCACCTGCCGTAATACCTGCGGCACTTTCTACTGTTGAAACAGTAGGACTTGTACCAAATAGACCACATGTCATTGCTGAAATTGCATTTGCTTGATAAGCACGTGGGAATTTACGATCATCTTCTAATAATCCGTGTAAAAGTCCCATGTTCTCAAAAATAAGCACCATGCTTAAGGAGAATGTTGCAATCCAAAACGGTAAGGAAGAGAGTTTTCCAAATGACATAGCTCCAAATACATCCCCGTAGTTAGCGAATGAAAATGAGCTACTTCCTACTTGGCTTGTATCAACAAGACCAAATAGCCATGCAATACCAGTTCCAATTGCAATCGTCCATAAAAAGTTCCCACGTACATTTCGAATAAATAAAACAAGTGCCACAATAAGAGTAAGCAATGTTGCGAGAACAACAGGACTACTTAATTTTCCTAGTGCAACAGCAGTGTTCGGATTCGAAACAACTAAACCACCTTTTTGCAATCCAATGAAAGCTAAGAATAAACCAATGCCGACAGTAATCGCTTCCTTTAATGACTTTGGAATTGATAATGAAAGCGTGCGAGCAATTGGTGTAAACGCGGCAATTGCAAAAATGATACCAGCAATAAAGACGGCTGCTAATGCTTCTTGCCAAGTTAATCCGAGCGTATGAACAGCAGTGTACGTGAAGAATGCATTTACACCCATACCGGGTACAAGAATGGCAGGTGCATTTGCCCAAAATGCCATCATTAGACATCCGACAAATGAACTGAAAACAGTTGCCAAAATTCCTGCTTCAAGCGGAATACCGGCATCTGATAAAATTGACGCATTTACAATCATGATATAAACGATTGTGAAAAATGACGTCACTCCAGCCAATATTTCTTGCTTTGGTGATGTGTGGTGTAGGTCTAATTTGAATGTTCTTTCAAGTATTCCTTTCATGTTAAACCTTCTTTTTCATATCCCTCTCCCACCCGTGATATCCCTTTTGTAAAGAGCTCACCGTCCTTTATTATATCAGAACATAGTGTTTTTACAACAAGAAAAATGATAGCGGTTACTTAAAAAATCCTCTTATAAATAAGTGAAAACGGCTCGGATAGAAGAGACAATTTCTAGTTCTCCTGATTGAATGGGTGGAGCTGCCTGTGCGTGTAAAGTAGCGTAAGCCATCACTTCACGCGGCAATTGTGCTGACTCTTCAGTGAGTGAGAGCGGGACGGGATTAATATTTAGATTATATGTACTTGCAATGGTACGAGCTTTTTCTACTGCATGTTGTACGGCTTGCAGGAGTGCTTGCTGATAATATTTAGTGGGATGAGATACCCGAAAACGTAAACCTTTTGCTACGTTCGCACCATTTGTAACAGCTATATCATATACTTCCCCTGCTTTTTGTACGTTTAAAACGGTAATTTCATACAAATGTTCTACACGATAACCTTGTAATAATGCTTTATCATTTACATATTCGTATTGGGGAGTAATTGTATAGGAAATGGTCTCGATGTCCTTATCTGCAATCCCTAGCTGCTTGAGTGCATCGAGTAATTGTCTAGACTGTATTGCGTTTTCTTCCTGTGCTTGCTTTACATTTTTATTGTCGGTTCTAATTCCAATTGTTAGCACTACAACATTTGGTTTTGCCCGTATAATTCCTTCACCTTGTACTGTAATTGTTGCCTCTTTACCCCCACTACTGCGCATATCAGGTAAATATGGATTCATCCCACCTTGCATTCTCGCTCACCATCCTTTCTATATATATATGAGCAAAAGAGAGAAAATTGTATGTAAAAAGTTACATAATTGAGAATCGAAAGGAAAGAAAACATATACAACATAGGCATGTATAGATTATAATATGTACAAATATGATAAAAAAGGATCGAGGCTAGTGAACGAAAAAAGAGAAGCGCTGATTTTAGATTTATCTGCATCATTTCGAAAGATGATACGTTTATTACAAAATGATATTAATACACGTTTTTCAGAACATATGCCATATAATGAATTCTCTGTATTACGTGCATTATTTTTGAAGAGTCCACAAATGGCATCACAAATTGCAAGTGAAGTAAACGTAACATCCAGCCATATTACTGCTGTAACAGATCGTCTTGTACGAAAAGGCTTTGTAACGAGAAAACGTTCTAATTCAGACCGACGTATTGTGTATCTAGAGATTACAGAACATGGAAAAGAAGTGACTGAAAAACTTGAGGCTGTACGTAAAGAGTACTATAAAGAGAAATTTAAAGATTGGAGCGACCAAGAGATAGACATGGTATTAGAGCTATTTGGCCGCGTATTATAATAAATGAGGATAGGAAGCGAGAGCTTTCCTATCCTTTTTCTTTGAATAAAAATATTTTGAAACTCCGATACTTTAATTAAAAAGATCGGAGGAAAAATTATGAAACACTTTTTTGCACTTATCATTCTAGTTGGAAGTTTCTTCTGCTTTAATACATTAATGTATGCTGATACACCTATTCAAGTTGTACAAAAAGAAGTGAAATACATTGAAAATGATAACCCTGTATTATATTCAAAATTATGGGTTCGCTCCATGCAAAATGCAGTATTATTTCATCATAGTGATAATATCCGCAATCAAGACACATTGCGTAATGTAACGAGTTCATCGCTTATTAAAGCGAAGCAATTGTCATTTAAGAACGCATCTATGTACATTCCGAGATTATCACAATACGTATCAAAAGCGGGAAAAGAAAATATTCAAGTTTACTACATTGCTGTACGCTATCATGTGAAAAAAGAAAATCCATATCAATTAAATGGGATGAACTACTTTCTCCAAGTATTTGTGAAAGAACGTGGGGAGTGGAGGATTGCTGAAAGTGTAGTCGCACCGACAGACCAAATTGTACAGAACGGTGATGGGTTTGGGATGAAAGAAGAGATGGTGTATGGGGATAGGAGAGAGAATGTGAAATAACCTCCTCGTTGTGAGGAAGTTATTTCACAGGCCAAGAAAATTTAAGTTTTAATAAGCGAGATAATAGTAGGTAGATTATCGTACTAGTTCCTATGAAACCAATATAATACTTCAAGATAGCGTGGCTTCCTCCTCCTATCATTATTCCTCTTGCTACCATTCCTCCTCCTGCTAGCATTCCTCCAAGCATTCCAATAAATATTACACAACATAGCATACATATTTTATTGAGTTGTGGATATAACAGAAAGTTTCCGTTTTGTTCATTAGGTGATCTTGTATATAAGTACATACTTAAAGGAAATAACATGAGTATGTTAGCGATTGGGCCAATAAGTTTCTTCGCTGAAGGAATGTGCGTGAAATCTGGCTCGTTATGACGTACGCCATGCTCATCAGTATAGGCACGCTGAGGATTATAATTAAAATCAATATTGAATCCGCGTGCTGGTGCTAAAATACTCCCTTTTTCTATTATGCCTGTATACAAATCATCTACGTTCCTCATTGTATAAGGGGCCATATTTGTATGGATGGAAATAAATCCAACAATTAAAGTAGGAAAAATAAAAGGGAATCCAAGTATAGCAGCGGTAAAGAATCCTTGTGAGACAATATTACCAGCAATTGTTCCTATACATAATGCGAGTGTATAAATAGCAATTAAGACAATAACCATGTATAAGAAATAAGTATGAAATGGTGAAAATACTTGATACTTATTATGAAAGGTAGTTTTTTTCATAATAGCAAAAAGTCCCCAATTCAATATAACGATAGCTACAATATTACACACACCAAAAAGCCATTTTGTTATAAAGAGATTTTTCCGTTTAAATGGCATAGCCCATAGAAAATCACTTGATTGACTTTGACGCTCCCATCCAATAAGAACACAGGCTAATGCAATGAGGACAGCTCCTTGAATCATGATAGTATCAACAAGTGAAAGGTGATAAGTGTACCGGAATATATATTTCAATTTATTATTTTCATGGAAAAAGTTTAGTTGCTCTGCAGCTGCTAAATAATATTTATATGATAATACATAGAAGCTTACTAACCAAAATAGCCAAACAATATATTTACTTTGCTTGTATGTGTGCATCCATAATGCTTTTTGAAACATAGGATCTCTCCTTTAAAAAACTTTATAGTTTGTAAGACGTGATAATACAAAATAAGTGACCAGTCCAGCGAAAAAGAATCCAACATAGTAACTAAATAACAAATTAAAATGATTTAACATTCGGCCGCCTATTAATGCGAAATATATGGTAGCACTCCATATCCAAATTGAGCGGTATTTTTGAAAAATAAAGATTTTCTTATTATTTTCATTCGGTGACCTCGTGTAAAGAAATGTGCCAAGAAGTAAGCCGAAAATTGTATAGAAAATAGAAACAAGAATTACTTTGGCAGAGTAGTAACTATGAGAAGTAGGGCCTCTCTGTATCACTTTTCCATGCTCTTCATACGATTGGGCACTAGGATGATAATTATAATTAATTGAAAAATCTAATATAGCACTTGAAATGTCGGTTTTTTTATCGAGTTTATAAATTTTTTCAGAACTTGCATAACTTTTATCCCCTTGTATTGCATCAGCGTGAACCGTAAAGAAAAAGAGTAAGAGTGAAAAGATTCCCATTCCCATTACGCAAAAAGTAATGCTAAAGATGCTTTGTGAAATAACACTGCCAGTAAATGTACCAATACATAAAGAGACAGTATAGATAGCAACATATGAAAAAATTGCATAAAGAAAATATCGATGAAACGGTTCGAACGATTGATATTTAAAGTGGATCGTAGACTTATAAATAAAATACATAAGACCCCAATTGATAAGAAGTGATATTACAATGAAAAATGTACCGAAAATCCACTTTGATAAGAACATATCACGCCTTTTAAATGGCAATGTCATAAATAAATTCTCATTTTGATTACTTCGCTCCCAGCCAATTAATATACAGGATAGGATAATTGCAATAATACTCAACCAAAAGCTATTAGAAGAATAAAAAGAATAATGATAATAAAACTGTTTTTCCCCCATGCTTTCTGGATGGAAAAAGAGAGACTGTTGCTCCTCTGCAGCTTGATAGTATTCATAAGATAAAAAATAAAGTGTACTCAAGAAAAATAGTAACGCAGCATACTTCCCGCGCTTCCAATTCCACATCCATAACGCCTTATGAAACATAAACATCCCCCTCAAGTGTCGTAACGAAGACATCTTCAAGTGACATTGTTAATTCTTCAATAAGTATTGGTTGCTCTTTATAAAACTTCTCAAGTGTTGCAGCAACATTTTCTTCGATTAAAATCGTATACACTTTTCCTGTTTGATTTAATATTTTAATATTGCTTAAGTTTTCTAGTTTTTGAGGTAATGAACGTTCATAAGCAACTTGTATTTTTGCAAATCGTGATTTTGCATCATCTAGTGATGTAATAGAAGCGATTGTATGATCTTTTAAAATGATGATCGTATCCGCAATCTTTTCAACTTCATCTAAATGATGAGTAGAGATGAAAATTGTAATTTCGTTCTCTGCTACTTCTTCAACGAGAAATTGTAGAATCTGTCTTTTTACGATAGGATCAAGTCCGTTTGTCGGTTCATCTAAAAGGATGTATTCTGCTTTAGCTGAAAAAGCTAAAATGATAGCGAGTAATGCTTTCATTCCTTTTGAATAACTACGAATGCGTTTGTTTGGTAAATTGAAACGCTCTAATAGTTCATAGAAATATTGTTCATCAAACGCTGTATAAACGGCTTTATAGAACTTCACAATTTCTTTTACTGTATATCCGTTCAGTATGTTAGTAGAATCCGGAACATATACAACTTTTTGCTTAACTTCAGGATGTTTATGAATATCTGTATCCTCATATGTAACAATTCCTGCATCTGGGTCTAAAATGCCGACCATCGTTCGTAATAAAGTGGTTTTCCCTGCACCGTTTCTTCCGAGTAATCCGACGATACTACCTTTTTGTAATGTGAAAGAAACATCGTCTAAAATGATTTGATTATCAATTGTTTTCTTCAAGTTCGTCACTTTCAGCATCGGTATTTCCTCCAATCTCTTTGTAGTATGAATCTATCCAATCGTGAATTTTATCTTTTGTAATCCCAAGATAAGAAGCTTCTAGTAGTAATTGATGAAATTGCTTTTCAACCATAGCGATTTTCCTTTCGTCTAATGTCGGGGTAATCGATTGAGATACAAATGTTCCTTTTCCTCGTAATGTTTCAATAATTCCTTGGCGCTCTAATTCTTGATAGGCTTTACTAACTGTATTTGGATTTATAACGAGCAAAGAAGCGAGCTCGCGTACAGAAGGAAGCTTATCGCCTGGAGCTAACATGTTTTTTAATACGAGTTCTTTTATATTTTGAACAATTTGTTCCCATATCGGAGTGTTGCTTCTTGGATCAAGTTGAATATGCAAGAGCAATGTCTCCTTCCTGATGAGTATTAAGTGTACTACTATGCGTAATACACTTAATACGATATATACAGTAAGGTGATTTGTCAATACAATAATAGAAAAATATGGTATAAAAACATATTAATTGGAAAAAATAGGTTTGATATAGAATGGAGGGTTAGTCATGAAGCGAGTTTTTGGAATACTTATTTGTTTCATGGTGCTTTTTTCCGGTACTTCGGTTGGATTTGCACAGTCCGAGAAAAAAGGGGCTGAGAAAACAGAAGTAGAAACAGGGCCGAAGTTAGCGGAGGAAGCATTGTCAGCAATTGTGATTGAGCAAGATACGGGTAAAATTTTATTTGAGAAAAATCCAAATGAGAAGTTACCACCTGCTAGTATGACAAAGATTATGACAATGCTATTAATTATGGAACAAGTTGAAAAAGGAAAATTGAAACTAGAAGATAAAGTCAGAGCAAGTGAACACGCAGCTTCCATGGGAGGGTCGCAAATTTTTCTTGAGCCTGGAGAAGAAATGACAGTAAATGAAATGCTAAAAGGGATTGCCATTGCATCTGGAAATGATGCATCTGTTGCGGTTGCTGAACATATTGCTGGTTCGGAAGAAGGCTTTGTAAACATGATGAATAAAAAAGCAAAGGATTTAGGATTAAAAAATACACATTTCCAAAATCCAACAGGCCTTCCTGCGAAAAATCATTATTCAACTGCAAATGATATGGCAATTATGGCGAAAGAATTGATGAAATATCCACTCATTCGGAAATATACAGGGAAATATGAAGATTATTTACGCGAAAATACGGAGAAAAAGTTTTGGCTCGTCAATACAAATAAATTAGTTCGTTTTTACCCGGGAGTAGATGGGGTGAAAACAGGATTTACGACAGAAGCAAAATATTGTTTAACGGCATCGGCTGAGAAAAATGGAATGCGTGTTATTTCTGTTGTAATGGGAGCACCTACATCAAAAGAACGAAACAACGAAGTAACAAAGCTTCTTGATTATGCGTTTGGACAATATACGACAAAGAAATTGTATAAGCGCGGTGAAAAGATTAAGACGGTACAAGTAGGAAAAGGTAAGAAGGAAAAGGTTGATTTAGTTGCATCAGATAATGTTTCTCTCCTTATGAAGAAAGGTGAGAATATGGACAAGGTAAAACAAGAAGTTATCGCTGAAAAGAAAGTAAAAGCACCGATCAAAAAAGGCGATGCACTTGGCACACTTGTCATCAAAAAAGATAAAAATATTTTATTAAAGCAGACAATCGTAGCGAGAGAAGATATTCCTGCAGCGAGCTGGTGGGAATTATTTAAAAGAAGTTTTGGAATGTTTTCAACATCAAAATAGCGGCAAAAATTTTGCCGTTTTTCTACCTGCATACATGAAAAAGGTAGAATAATTGCTGAAGTTTACACATTATGGCGAAATAGTACTTCTTTTGTCATGAGGAAGGATTCTTATTTTATATTCACGAAAATCTTATGTAAATGAGTAAAGTTTGAGCATAAGGAGGAAATCGTGTGAGTCTTTCCATGCATTTAGAAGTAAAGCGTAATGTCCTATGTGTTAGGCTAGCGGGTGAATTAGATCATCATACTGCTGAAGAGTTGCGAGCGAAAGTAACCGATATGATCGAGACGCATGGTGTTCATCATATTGTATTAAGCCTAGAAAATTTAACATTTATGGACAGTTCTGGTCTTGGTGTTATATTAGGACGATATAAACATGTGAAAAGTTTAGGAGGGGAGATGGTCGTCTGTGCAATCTCACCTCCTGTCAAACGTTTATTTGAAATGTCAGGTTTATTTAAAATTGTTCGTTTAGAAGAAAGTGAAGCGCATGCGCTCGCGACATTGGGGGTGGCATAGATGAGAAATGAAATGAACCTTCAATTTTCAGCGTTAAGTCAAAATGAATCGTTTGCTCGCGTTACAGTTGCTGCTTTTATTGCACAATTGGATCCAACGATGGAAGAATTGACAGAGATTAAAACAGTTGTGTCTGAGGCAGTTACGAATGCAATTATTCATGGATATGAAGGGAATGCAGAAGGTGTTGTTTACATTTCAGTGATTTTGGAAGAAGCAATGGTGAAACTCACGATTCGAGATGAAGGGGTTGGCATTTTTAACTTAGATGAAGCAAGACAACCTCTTTTTACAACTAAACCTGAATTAGAGCGTTCCGGAATGGGATTTACTATCATGGAAAATTTTATGGATGAAGTAGAAGTTATTTCAAACGAATCTTTCGGGACAACAATCCATTTGACAAAATACTTATCAAATAGTAACGCTCTATGCAATTAAGGAGAATTGCCTATGGACATAGAGGTCAGAAATGAGAAGAAGAAACCTCAGCTAAAGGACCACGAGTTAAAAGCGTTAATTCAAAAAAGTCAAGATGGAGATCAAGGGGCGAGAGATACGATAGTTCAAAGTAATATGCGTCTCGTATGGTCGGTTGTACAGCGCTTTCTCAATCGAGGATATGAACCAGACGACCTATTTCAAATTGGCTGCATCGGCCTCTTGAAATCAGTAGACAAATTTGATTTATCTTTCGAGGTGAAATTTTCAACCTATGCAGTTCCAATGATTATTGGAGAAATACAGCGATTTTTGCGTGATGATGGATCGGTGAAAGTAAGCCGATCTTTAAAAGAAACTGGAAATAAAATTCGAAAAATGAAGGATGAGCTGTCTAAAGAATATGGGAGAGCCCCAACTATTAATGAGGTAGCAGAAGCGCTTGAACTAACGCCAGAGGAGGTTGTTCTTGCGCAGGAAGCAAGCCGTGCCCCATCTTCAATACATGAAACGGTGTATGAAAATGATGGAGACCCCATTACAATTTTGGATCAAATTGCAGATCAAGCAGAAACGAAATGGTTTGATAAAATTGCTTTAAAAGAAGCGATTAGAGAGTTAGATGAACGTGAACGCTTAATTGTATATTTACGTTATTACAAAGATCAAACTCAATCAGAAGTAGCAGAGCGAATTGGGATTTCCCAAGTGCAAGTTTCGAGGCTGGAAAAGAAAATATTAAAACAGATGAAGGATCGAATAGATGAATAACATCTATTCGATTTTTTTTATGAAAAAAGTTGTATTAGAAAATTTTCCAGAAACCATACTACAACTACGAGGAATAGTGAAGAGGTGAATAGAGTTGGAACAAACAATCTATCTCAAAATGCGAAATGGTCTACAGGTATCCCCTTCGTATGCAGTAAAGATTGCCGATATCTCTCAAATAGCTGGGGATGCTAGTGTACTTGAAAACATAAAAAATGAATTTGTCTATAAAATTACAGATCGTGATAAAACGTATGTTGTCATTGATGCTAGCAAAACGAGTAGGAGGGCGGTATAAAGATGAAACAAAGAAAGTTGAAAGATGACTACATAAATAAAGTGAAAGATTATCATCCGAAGTCAAATTATGTGATGAATTGTGTAAAGGCGTTTGTTGTGGGAGGGCTTATTTGTACAGTGGGAGAGGTACTGATGAAGTTTTATATGTATTATTTTCATTTTAGTGAGCAAGATGCCGGGAATCCTACAATAGCAACGCTTGTATTATTGTCAGCGATATTAACCGGATTTGGTGTATATGACAAAATCGGGCAATTTGGAGGGGCTGGTTCGGCGGTCCCTGTTACTGGATTTGCAAATTCTATGGCTAGCGCTGCAATGGAACATCGCAGTGAAGGGATTGTCCTTGGGATTGCTACAAATATGTTTAAGCTTGCTGGGAGTGTAATTGTGTTCGGTGTTGTTGGGGCATACATTGTTGGTTTAATTCGATATACGTTTAAACTTTTGATGTCGTAAAGGAGGATAGATATGAGATTGACAGGAAAGCAAACATGGGTATTTCAAAATCACATATTTGTGAATGCAACGGGTACGGCTGTCGGTCCAAAAGAAGCAGAAGGTCCTCTTGGAAAGTATTTTGACATTTCATATGATAATTTACACTGCGGGGAGAAAAATTGGGAGCTCGCTGAAAGAAGACTCATGAGCGATTCAATTCAGCAGGCTATGCAAAAAGGGAATATATCAAATTCGCAGATTGATTTTTTTTTAGCAGGGGATTTATTAAATCAAACGGTGACAGCAAATTATGTTGCTCGTGAGCTTGGGATTCCTTTTTTAGGTATGTTCAGTGCCTGTGCTACATCGATGGAGACTTTAGCGCTTGGAGCAGCTTTTATTGATGGGGGATTTGCTAACCGCGTGCTCGCTACAGTCAGTAGTCATAATGCAACTGCGGAAAGACAATTTCGCTGTCCGACAGAGTATGGTGGGCAAAGACCGAAAACAGCGACTTCCACTGTTACTGGGGCAGGGACAGTTTTAATTAGCAAAGAGCACAGTGATATTAAAATAACGGCCGCAACAATTGGAAAAGTACAAGATTTCGGAATTACCAATCCTTTTGATATGGGCTCGGCGATGGCACCGGCTGCTGCTGATACGATTCGACAGCATTTTGAAGATCTAGGGAGAAGTGCGGCAGATTATGATTTGATCGTTACTGGTGATTTATCGGGGGTTGGAGCGCCAATTACGAAACAACTTTTATTTGAGGAAGGGTATGAGCTCGGGTCTATATATAATGATTGCGGATTAATGATTTATGACGCGGATCAAGAAGAAGTTTTTGCAGGTGGTAGTGGCTGTGCTTGTTCAGCGGTTGTGACTTACGGACACTTACTACAAGAAATGCAAAAAGGGAATTTACAACGTATTTTTGTAGTTGCAACGGGAGCGTTATTAAGTCCGATTATGATGCATCAAAAAGAAACAATCCCGACAATTGCACATGGCGTTGTATTTGAAAGAGTAAAAGGGGGGTGAATTGTGGATTTTATATATGCATTTATCGTTGGAGGAGCTATTTGTGTAGTAGGACAACTTTTATTGGATTTTGCAAAATTAACGCCTGCACATTTAATGGCAACTTTTGTAGTAATTGGAGCTATTTTAGATAGCTTTGGTCTATATGATAAACTCATAAAATTTGCAGGTGCTGGGGCGACAGTTCCCATTACAAGCTTTGGGCATTCCCTTTTGCACGGGGCATTACAAGCCGCTGAAAAACATGGGTATTTAGGAATAGGAATTGGGATGTTTAGTTTGACTTCCGCAGGGATTTCAGCGGCGATATTATTTGCGTTTTTTGTGGCACTTATATGTAAACCGAAAGGATAAATCAAATGAGACGAAGGGTTATTTTGGTGACAGATGGAGATGAATATGCGAAGCGAGCAATTGAGCTGTTAACAAAGGAATTTGGCGGAAGATGTATTTCGGCATCGCAGAGCAATCCAACTAAATTGACAGGACAGAAGATTGTTGAGCTTATTATGCAAACGCCATATGACCCTGTATTTGTCATGTTTGATGATAGTGGATTTATTGGGGAAGGTCCGGGAGAAAAGGCGTTAAAATATGTGGCGACGCATAAACAAATTGATGTTCTTGGCATTTTAGCTGTTGCATCTAATACACACCATTGGGAATGGGCACGTGTGGATGTCAGTGTAGACCGAGGGGGAAGGTTAACAGAATACGGTGTTGATAAATTTGGGCTACCTGACGGCGAAATTGGCAGGATTAATGGGGATACGATTTATTGTTTAGATGAACTAAAGGTTCCTGTTATTGTTGGGATTGGCGATATTGGAAAGATGTGTGGCAATGATGAGTGGGAGCGAGGGTCGCCCATTACAAAGAAAGCAATTCAATTAATTTTAGAAAGGAGCGGGTTTTATGACGAAAAAGAAAAAAGTTAGTATTCCTATTTCTTCGTTTTTAAGTGACAATGAAAATTACTTAAAACAAACAGTTGGGCTGGGCGTCACATTTGATGTTGGGATTCGTAAATTTCAAATTCTTGATAAAAAAATTGGTGTATTGTTTGTAAATGGATTGTGTGATACAAACTACATTATTCACATTTTGGAAGAAGCAGTAGATACAAATGAAATAAGAGATGTTGAAGAAGATACAGTTAAGCTTTTAGAAAATCGTCTTATTCATCAACAAGTAAGTAAAGTAAAAACGATGGATGAGGTAATGCTACAAGTATTATCGGGACTTATTATTATCTTTGTGGAAGGTGAAACAGAGGCCTTTGCAATCGATGTTCGTAGTTATCCAGGACGAACACCGACAGAACCAGATACAGAAAAAGTAGTGCGCGGGTCAAGAGATGGTTTTGTAGAGAATATTATTGTAAATACAGGATTGATTAGAAGACGTGTCCGCGATCCACGTCTGCGAAATGAAATTATTCGGGTAGGGAATAGATCACAAACGGATATTTGTATTACTTATGTTCAAGATGTTGCAAATCCAGAGTTAGTAAGGATTATTAAACAAGAACTAGAGAATATTAATGTAGATGGAATTACGATGGCTGACAAGACGATTGAAGAATTTATAGTAAAACAAGGTTATAATCCATTTCCGCTTATTCGTTATACGGAAAGACCAGATGTGGCAGCGAATCATTTATTTGAGGGGCACGTATTAGTCATTGTTGACACATCTCCAAGCGTTATGATTACACCAACAACATATTTTCATCATGTACAGCATGCAGAAGAGTTTAGACAAAATCCTGCAGTTGGTACATTTTTAAGATGGATACGTTTTATAGGTATTTTATTTTCTCTATTTTTATTACCGTTTTGGTTAGTATTTGTATTTGACCCAACACTCTTGCCAGAGAAGCTTGCTTTCATTGGTCCAAATAAAATGACACATTTGCCTATTTTGTTACAAGTTCTGATGGCTGATGTTGGGCTTGAATTTTTACGAATGGCAGCCATTCACACGCCTACTCCATTATCATCAGCTACTGGATTGATTTCAGCAATTTTAATTGGTCAAATTGCAATTGATGTTGGCTTATTTGTTCCAGAAGTTATTTTATATACAGCTGTTACGATGATTGGGATATATGCAACGCCAAGCTATGAATTAGGACTTGGAAATAAGCTTGGAAAATTATTTGTCATTATTTTAACCGGATTGTTTCACGGAATGGGATTTGTTATTGGAATGACGATATTGATTCTATTTTTAACATCCATTAAGAGTTTACAAACACCATACTTATGGCCGTTCCTACCGTTTGATTGGGGGGCGTTAACGAAAGTTTTATTACGCCCAACGATGTCTAGTTTGAAAGTAAGGCCAAGTATTGTACATCCGCAAAATATACGCAGGCAAAAATAAGCAGGGTTATCTTCCTGCTTATTTTTTATTATAAATTTATTGTTTTTTAACAAAAAAACAACATTTTTTTCGTACACTTAGAGTAGACATTGTGTATGAAAGGGGAAGAGGGCATGATTAAATTATTTGTAAGTGATTTAGACGATACACTGGTTTATAATGTGAGCCATATGCATGAGGAAGATGAAAAGGCACTTTGCTGGCTGGCGGAAAAAGGGACGAATATTTGCTTCGCTTCTGGTCGTTTTACACATCGAATTCACGATGCGGTTAGGAGGTTCACTTTTCCATATTATACGACGGGATTAAATGGGGCTACAATGTTATTACCGAATGGGGAAATATTCCATGAATCAAAATTTAATGATGGAGTTGCCCAGGAAATATATCGATATATACATCACAAAAGGCTAGCTGATATCGTGTGTACAAAAGAGCAAAGATATACGAAAAAGAAAAATGAACACCATCATGCTTTTGAAGATTATATGGGCGTACATATTGCTGAAATAGAAACACTGGGGGAGGAATTTGGTAAAACAGTTCATCCAGCAAAGTTATTTGTGTATGGAGAAGAGGAAAAGATTGTGACATTGGATCAAGAACTAAGGGAAACATTTCATGAGCATGCTGAAATTTTTATTTCTGGAAAACGTTATGTTGATATTATGCCACTGGGCGTGAGTAAAGGAAGTGCTTTGAAACGTTTGATGGAGCATTTGAAAATTGAAGCACATGAAGTGGCTTGCATTGGGGACTCTTTTAATGATATTTCTATGTTTGCAGTAACGCCGCATTCTTTTACCCTTCATCATGCCCACCCATATGTAAAGGGAAAAGCGCATCATATCGTCCGTTCTGTAGAAGAAGCAATCATGAAATTACCTTTGCTTATATAATACATAAATTCATTTTGATTTTTCGGCATATAAGTTGCTGCTACGAAGAAAAAAGGTGACCGTTACTTATTTTCTCTCTTTGCTTTCACTTGGCATGGGATAGGAAG
>NZ_JBALQK010000010.1:0-452 GCF_036965845.1 Bacillus sp. JJ1127
AATGAAAAAATATATTTTAACTTTAATATCTTTACTCATAGGAATAGGGTGTATAGTTAGCTATACTATCATCGGATCTACAGTTGCACCAGATGGTACTCTTGTCGAAGCATTTTATTTAATACCAATAGGTTTTTTATTTATAGCAGTAGGTTTAATTAGTAGCACATTTATAGGGTTCAGAAAACCGATAAACCAATAATAACATTTGACTGGAAGTCCAATACTCATATATTAGTAAAAGTAGAGTGGTTCAACTCGGAGGAAGGCACCTTAGGGTGTCTTTTCTTTATGGTGTCCTGCCGACAAAACACGGATATCGTATACAATCCGCGTTTTGTTGGCGGCATCCTATGTCCATCAAGCTAACATTTTGAAGTGTCCCCAAAACGAAAAATTCATCTTTTCATAGGTGTCCATGAGAATTTAGTTTATTTTTTTCGTTTTGGGGA
>NZ_JBALQK010000010.1:549-13633 GCF_036965845.1 Bacillus sp. JJ1127
GACCGCTTCTATGCATGGTTGGATTCTCTCTCCCATCTAAAAAGAAAGGTTTTATGTCGATTTTTCAATTTGTATTTATATAGATATGATTTGTTTTGTTTCGTAAAATGTCATTGATGAAAGTTACACGCTATAAAGTAGAAATTCTTTTCTTTGTTTTTGGTACAATAATAAATTTAATAAAAAGTATACCGATTAAAACGGTGATAAAAACGTGTAAGAGCTCTGGGATACAAACAAGCAGGATAACTGTAAATATTGTTAACTGAACGATTGCTAATGAAAATACAAGAGTAAGAAATTGACGTATTCTTTCATCGATTTGGATAGGATACAATGTTACGATATTATTTCCTGAAAAATATTTCCATAAAGAACGAAGTTGCATAGAGCTCATATATAAGAGGCAGCAAGTAATAGCGCCTTTTACATATACATTCGGTATGAAATATAAAGTGAAGGAACCGATGATGGTCAGCCTTATATATATACCAAAATAATCATTAGCACGTAGAAATGATAAAGTATTTAAATAGAAGAAGGTAGCTTGTTTTTTATGTAATATAGGTTCTATCCAACTTGTGAGCCACTTTCTTTGTTTTACTTGTTTTTTTAGCTGCGGGACATCGGTGAAAAAGTTTGCAAATTGGTAAAAGTGCATGTCCATTTTTTCTTCTTGCTGAATGATATATTCCCATCCAATTCGTTTTGTTGGTTGTTTTATTGTATACATAAGTATAAAAGTAAGGAGTAATAGCATTGCACCTAATAGAACGATGGATACGGACTGAAAGAGCATGTAAATAATAAGAGTATTACAAGTTAATCGAACGATAAACCAGAGTTGGCCGTTATGTTGATCACGCCATATCCAATGTATGTATATATTCCAGCCTTTGATGAGCATGAGTATAAAAAAGATTGTACATAAAAAAGGAATGTTTGTATGCAACGTTTGCATTGCTAGCGGTGTGAGAATTAGAAACATGAATAGCAATGGAAAAAGCTGAATGACATAATTATATAGAAGAGACTGTTTAAAGTATGACGCTAATTTCTCTTCCAGTGCTAGTAAATACACAGCATCCGGCTTTTGAATAAACGTACGAACTCGGCATCTCGTGATAATGATTGTAAGCAGAGCTGTAATGATGAATAATGAGATTCCTTTAGAAGGAGCTGTTTTAAGAAACTTTGCGTAATAATATGCACCAATACAGGAGATAAAGATAAAACTGTATAGTAGACCGCTAATCATGCGCGCAAAGTACATGATAACGTTTTGAAGATGTTTTTGAAAACGGGCGTTCCATAGTGTTTCAATTGACATGTTTTTCACCTCTATTTTCCATTATAAAGGTTTCTCGTTTATACCAAAATATATAAAGTGAAACTTTAATCAGTGGAGTTTTTTCATCCTCCGCTTAAAAAACAAGAGTTTAGTTAATTTTTGAATTGGTATGTATACATAAATATTTTTCAGCATACAAGTTGTTGCTTCGAAAACAAAAGAAGACTTCCTCTCTTTTTCTCCCTTTGTTTTCACTTGGCATGGAGCAGAAAAAGGATCTGATCGCTTCTATGCACGGCCGGATTCTCTCTCCCATCTAAAAAGAAAGGGTTTTAGTCAGTTTTTGAATTTGGATTTAAATAAAAACGAGCAAATTGCTTTAAGCAACTTGCCCGTTTTTATTTTTGTTATTTTTTTTCTGATCACGATTCATTAATGGATAGAAGGCAAAGCCGATTACAAATAACCCAATCCCAAGAAGGAATGTTTTTAAATCAGACGCCCCAGTTTTAATCACCCACAGTGAATAGCAAATTGCAATGACTGCAATCGTTCCATCCATAATTCTTGAACCACGTTCATTTTCATACGTTTCACCAGTTACGACGAGTTTTAATTGGAAGATTGGTGAGACAAGATATGGAATTAAATAAGCTAACGTTGATACAGTAATCACGAATGTATAGGCTTCAGCAATTGTTCCAGATAGCGTTGAGAACAAGAATACTTGTGACATAATGTTTGTCAGTCTTAGTGAATGAATCGGACTTCCCTTTTTGTTTGTTTTTGCAAAGAAGGAAGGGAAGAAGCCTTCTTTTGCTGCTTGATATGGTACTTCTGAACTAAGTAAAATCCAGCCTAAGATTGAGCCGAATAGGGAAGTAAGAGCAAGGAGTGCCATTAATTTCCCGCCGCCATGACCCATTGCGGCATTTAATGCATCAGCTAACGGACGTTCCGAAGCTTGTAATTTATCAATGTGAAGAACACCCATTGTTAAAATCGTAATTCCTAAATAAATTCCAACTGTTATGAATAAACCTGCTACAGTTGCATGTTTTACCGTTTTTGGAGATTTAGCACGGTTTGATAAAAGAACGGCTGATTCAATACCGATAAATGCCCAAAGTGTTGTAAGGGCAGCTAAATTTATTTGTGAAAGCAGTCCGTGTGATACGCCTTCTTTATCAATGATTGGTGTGTACCATTGTCCAAATTTTGAAGCTTGAAATGCAAACAAAGTAACAACAATAAATAGAAGGAATCCAGTTACTTTCGTTGTTGTTGCCAGGAAGTTTAATTTTCCAGCTCCGTTTACACCATTTGTTAAAATCATATGTGTTCCCCATAGTAAGCAAGAACAGATAGAGAATGTAATCAATTTTCCCACTTCCACATTGAAAGAGCCGATTGAAAATAAGAGACGTGTATCTTTCATGATTGGGAAGAAGAGTGATAAGTAACCTGCAAAAGATGTAATAATGGCAACATTACTGGCCCAGTTTGCGACCCAGTAGCCCCAAACCATACTGAATCCAGCCATTTTTTTCTTTTTTGGTGATGAAAATAAAGCATATGCATGACTTTGTGGTCCTGTTGTTAAATCAGGACGACGAATTGCTAAATTACCGAAAACAAGAGCTAGCATTAAAACACCGAATCCTGTTGTTAACCAAGCTAAAGTAACACCAAGAGGGCTAGCTGTTTGTGCTAATGTGCTTGGCACCATGAAAATACCAGCGCCAACCATATTGCCGACAACAAATGCTGTTAGTACCCAAAAGCCCCATTTTTTTTGTTGCATAGAAAATACCTCCAAAGTTAGTATAACCAAGTCAAGCGAGGAGATATGTATGTCTTCCAACAAGGGAAGAATGGGAAACTCCATACAAAACAAAAAAAGCACGTGTAATTGTCGCTACGTGCTTTCTATCTTATAGGAAACCCACGACATACCTCTCGATAGCTCTCCACAAACAAGTTGTTTGTGACAGTTCTGCACTTATTCAATACAGACCCAGCAAGAATGTACAGTGGACAGTTCTTACTTCGGCAACCATTCCTTTCCCATTCATTCATCGATGCCACTACATCTCCTGAAATGATACTCTTAATGATTGCAACCTCTACCTCACCGAGATACGAATGAGGATTTATATATTAAATTAACATACCTAAGGGTAACAAATGTGTTTTTATACGTCAATGGATATAGTAATAATCAGATTATGGTGAACAATTTGTCATTAAAAGAAGAATGGTTTTTTAGAAATAGGGTCTGTTCATCTGTGTGTGAAACTAATGAGACGGAATAGTGAAATCGTATTTAATAAAAAAGTGAAGTATTGTTAAGTATACGGAGGTGCGAGATGACGTTAATTTGTTTGGAAGGTGAAAGTGGCATTGGTAAAACGATAACGTTTTGATCATGTAATGGATTGGTTAATGAATAGTAGTCCTGAAGCATATGAGATAAGTGAATAGGTGAATGCAAGAATATATATCCAACTTTATTTTCAAGCACCTAAATCGTGGCTATGAAAATAAAAGAAAATCTCCACTTGCTTTCTCTTTTTGTTCTTACTTGGCATGGGGCCAAAAAAGGCACTGACCATTTCTATCCATGGCCGGATACTCACTTCCCACCTAAAAAGAATGGTTTTTGCCTGTTTTCTCAATTTGTATAGAAGCTAATCTACAGCTGTAGATTAGCTTCTAAAATGTTACATTAAGTTTAATACAGTTACTTTTTCACGTGTCATAGATTCAAGGCTCTTACGAATACCTTGTGCTCCCAGACCAGAACCTTTTACACCGATGAATGGGAAGTGGTCTGGGCCGCGTTCTGTACGTCCGTTAATTTGAACAGAACCAGTGTCAATTTTGTTAGCAATTGCAAATGCTTTATTAATATCTTTTGTGAAGACACTTGCTTGCAGACCGAACTCTGACTTATTCGCAATTTCAATCGCCTCTTCGTCAGAAGAAATACGGATGATTGGAAGGATTGGACCGAATGGCTCTTCCCAAGCAACTTTCATTTCTTCTGTTACGTGGTCGATTAATGTTGGGTAAATTAAGTTGCGCTCACGCTTGTTACCAATTACAATTGTCGCACCTTTTTCTGCCGCATCATCAATTAATCCTTGAACGAAATCAGCAGATTTATCGTCGATTAATGGGACGATTGTGCTGTCTTGTTCTGGAGAACCAACAGATAGTGCAGCCACTTGATCTTTTAGTAAGCTAACAAGTTCGTCCGCTACATTTTCATGTACAAGCACGCGCTTAATTGCTGTACAACGTTGACCAGAGTATGAGAATGCACCGCTCACGATATGTTTGGCAGCTTCTTGTAAATCGGCATCTTCACAAACGATACCAGGGTCTTTACCGCCAAGTTCTAATACAAGCGGGATCATAGCTGCTTTTTTCGCTAAGTGAGTACCTGTATGTGTACCACCTGTGAACGATACCATATTGATGCCAGAATGCTCTACTAAGTAGTCACCAATTACAGAACCGCGTCCTGTTGCTACGTTTACAAGTCCTTTCGGAAGTCCTGCTTTATGAAGTGCTTCCACCATTTTAATACCACTAATTGCGCCTTGTGTTGCTGGTTTGAAGATAACAGCGTTACCCATAATAAGAGCTGGTGCAAGTTTTGCAGCAGATAAGTTTACAGGGTAGTTAAATGGTGCAATTGCTAAAATGACACCAAGTGGTGCGCGTTGAATAATCGCAAGTTTGGATTTAGATCCGCCAGGGAAGCTATCGCCCATCATGCTTTCACCGTGCATATGAAGTGCTTCATCTACAGTGTAACGGATTAAATCCGCTGTACGAACAACTTCTTTTTTCGCATCTTTATAACCTTTACCGACTTCTTTCATAATAATATCAGCAATTTCATCTTGCATATTTACAAGCTCATCAGCCCATGTATATAAATATTTTGCGCGATCTTGAAGAGACAATTCAGCCCATGATGTTTGAGCGTCTTTTGCAGATGCAATTGCCTCATCTACTTCTTCGCGAGTAATTGCTTGGACTTGACCAATTACTTCATGTAAATACGGGGATGGAATATCGATTGTTTGTCCAGAAGAGCTTTCTCTCCATTCTCCGTTTAAATAAAATTTGTACGTATTGCTAGTTGTCATGATTTGTCCTCCCAAAATAGCAACTTGTAAGAGTGAGTATATGGTGATTGTAGGGCGTTCGAAAATATTTTTCAAATGAAATTTTTATGACAATGATTTCTCATATGATTTTTATTTTGTATGCCCTTTCTTACGATGGTTAACCGTATTTACAAGTGAAATATAGGGTAATTCGCATCGTATCAATAGACAATTTTTTAGGTTAGATTAGTGTATTGCAACTTGATTGTATCTCTTTCATTTTTTGTGATAAAAGTTTATTTCATACAATAATGAAAAAACAATTGACAGAAAAGTCTATAAAGTTATAAAATTAAAAATGGAAAATAAATGAAGGGGGTGCGCGTGATGATTGTAATCGTAAATATGATGGATTCAGCTGTGTTATACGGTGAAAAACATTCATATCATTACGCAACCCGTACGGAGAGGTAGACTCTTTTTGTCTTACAAAAAGCGTACGTTGCGTATATCGTAACGTACGCTTTTATGCGTTTTTCGCATATCGTCAAGCGGCGGTATGCGTTTTTTTGTCTCTATCTTTGCTTGTTTCCATACTTTGTATGGTTTCAATAAAAAACTTTGGAAGGTGGAAAAATGTGATGAAATTGTATGGTTTTCGAAATGTAAACGAGATGACTTTAGATAGCGGATAAAGAAATGGGAGTCAAACGAGAACGAGAAGGGAGAGGTTATATTGTTTTCAGTATTACAAAAGTTAACATGGTTTTTTAAAGAACATTGGAAAAGGTATAGTATCGCAATTGGAGCACTCTTAATTGTAAATATAATTGAAATAGTCCCTCCGAAAGTACTAGGCTTAACAATTGATCGTATTAAAACTGGATCTTTAACAAGCGGAGTAATTATACAATATATTTGGATTTTATTTGGGGCAACAATAGGCGGATATGTGCTCACCTTTATATGGCAGCGTCAATTATTCGGCGGTGCATTTGTACTTGAAAAAACAATGCGTTCAAAGTTTATGGGGCACTTACTTAAGATGACACCGACCTTTTATCATAAAAATCGTACGGGCGATTTAATGGCAAGAGCGACAAATGATTTAAAAGCGATTGCTATGACTGCTGGTTTTGGAATTTTGACATTAGTTGATTCCAGTTTATACATGCTCACCATTGTTTGTATGATGGGTTTTTCAATTAGTTGGCAACTTACATTTGCTGCGCTTATCCCGCTGCCGATTATGGCGTATGCGATGAATATATATGGGAAGAAGTTACATGAAAGATTTACGGTTGCGCAAGATGCTTTCGGAGATATGAACGATAAAGTACTTGAATCGATTGCTGGCGTACGTGTAATTCGGGCGTATGTACAAGAGAACGCCGATGAAGCAAGGTTTCATCATTTGGGAGATGATGTATACGAGAAAAATATGAAAGTAGCAAGAATCGATGCATTATTTCAACCGACAGTTAAAATGCTTGTTGGCCTTAGTTATTTAATTGGCTTAGTGTATGGAGCTTTTCTTGTATTCCAATCAAAAATTACGCTAGGAGAGCTTGTTTCCTTTAACGTATATTTAGGAATGATGATTTGGCCGATGTTTGCAATTGGTGAATTAATCAATGTAATGCAGCGCGGAAATGCTTCACTAGATCGTGTAAATGAAACGCTGGCTTATGAACCAGATGTGAAAAATGCGAAACAGCCAAAGCCTGTACAGAAACCGGAATATATTGATTTTGATGATGTTTCTTTTGCATATCCTGGATCCGCTGAGTCAAATTTAAAAAATGTTTCTTTTTCATTAAAGCAAGGAGAGACGCTTGGGATTGTTGGAAAAACAGGAAGCGGGAAAACAACCCTTGTTCGTCAACTTCTTCGCCAGTATCCACTTGGAGAAGGAGAGATTACAGTTTCCGATGTTGCGCTAGATAAAATTCCGGCTGAAAACGTACTAAGCTGGATTGGATATGTACCACAAGAACATATTTTATTTTCAAAGACAGCAAAGGAAAATATTCTATTTGGAAATAGAGAGGCAAGTGAAGAAGAGCTTCAAAAGGCAATTGAAATTGCGGCGTTCAAAAAGGATCTAGAGTTTTTGCCAGATGGATTAGAGACGCTTGTTGGAGAAAAGGGTGTTTCCTTATCTGGTGGACAAAAACAACGTATTTCAATCGCAAGAGCTGTCATTCAAAATCCAGAAATTTTAATTTTAGATGACTCTTTATCGGCCGTTGATGCTCGTACTGAAGCAGCGATTATTGAAAATATCCGCACGGAAAGAAGCGGAAAAACAACAATTATAACAACGCACCGCTTATCAGCCGTACAACATGCGGACTGGATTCTTGTTATGGATAACGGTGAGGTTATCGAAGAAGGAACACATGAAGAACTTGTTCAAAATGCAGGCTGGTATAGAGAGCAGTTTGAAAGACAGCAAGGTGAAAATGTAGAAGGTGAGGTGAACGTATGAGCACCCCAAAAAGATTATTTCAATATGCAATGAAGGTAAAAGGGCCGATCTTTACAGCACTTGCTATGCTATTTATTTTCGTTATTGCAGAACTGGCAGGTCCATTTGTAGCGAAAACGATGATAGATGATCATATTGTTGGAATAGAGAAACCTTGGTATGAAACGGCGGAAGGAGAAGATGCTGTTAAGTATAACGGCACTTGGTATAAGCGAAGCGATCGCTTTGAAAAAGGAGAGACAAAGGGGAAAGAAGTTCGGGTTATTCAAGCTGGCTTCCAATATTACTTTGTGCCTCATAAAATCAATCTTGAAGGAACGCGTTCTGTAAAGGGAGATATGATTACAATTCAAGGCGGGAAAGCTGCGCAAGTGTATAAAGCGAAGCGGTTAACAACGCAAGAAATATATGCATTTTATAAGCCGGAAATAAAACGATTACTACTGCTTGGCGGAGGTTATTTTGCGTTATTAGTAGTCGTATCTTTATTTGCATATGGAAAGCAGTTTTTCTTACAGAAAGCATCGAATAAAATTATTCAAATTATGCGTGAAGATGTTTTCTCTCATATTCAAACATTGCCGATTCGTTACTTTGACCATTTGCCAGCGGGGAAAATTGTATCGCGAGTAACGAATGATACAGAGGCAATTCGTGATTTATACGTCACGGTGCTTGCAACATTTGCCTCTAGTTTCATTTATATTATTGGGATTTTTGTTGCTTTATTTTTACTCGATGTGAAATTAGCATTGTTTTGTTTGCTTATTATACCAATTTTAATCGTTTGGGCTATTTTATATAGGAAATATGCTTCCGGATACAATCATAAAATGCGTTCTCGTTTATCAGATATTAATGGAACAGTAAATGAATCCATTCAAGGGATGCCAATTATTCAGGCGTTTCGTCAAGAACGTGAAACAAAGCGAGAATTTGAGGAATTAAACGGAGATTACTTTAAATATCAAAATAAGATTTTAAATTTAAATTCGGCAACATCGCATAATTTAGTAGGGGTCTTACGAAACATTGCTTTTACAGGAGTGATTTGGTATTTTGGCGGTGCTTCATTAAGCGGCGCAGGCTTTATTTCTTTAGGGGTACTGTATGCTTTTGTCGATTATTTAACAAGGCTCTTTTCGCCTATTACGAACATGGTGAACCAACTAGCAAATTTAGAACAAGCGCGAGTTGCATCAGAGCGTGTATTTGAATTGCTAGATGAAAAGGGAGAGGCATTGCAAGAAGAGCGTATACCACGTCTTAGCGGGAATGTTCGGTTTGATAATGTTTCATTCTCTTATAACGGAAAAGACGAAGTATTAAAAAATATTTCTTTTGAGGCGAAAACAGGGGAGACAGTTGCACTCGTTGGTCATACTGGATCTGGAAAAAGTTCGATTATGAATGTGCTTTTTCAGTTTTACGAGTTTCAAAAAGGAAGACTTACGATTGACGGGCATGATGTAAAGCATATTCCAAAGCAGGCAATTCGTGAGCATATGGGAATTGTCTTGCAGGATCCATTTTTATTTAGCGGGACAGTTGCCTCAAATGTAAGTTTAGAAAATCCAAACATTTCAAAAGCTAAAATTATAAAAGCGCTGCATGATGTAGGGGCTGAGCGCTTTGCGAACAATATAAATGAAGAAATTACAGAAAAGGGAAGCACACTTTCAACAGGAGAGCGTCAGCTCATATCATTTGCACGCGCGTTAGCGTTTGATCCGGCCATTTTAATTTTAGATGAAGCGACTTCAAGTATTGATACCGAGACAGAAGCGATGATTCAGGGGGCATTAGAAGTTGTGAAGAAAGGAAGAACAACGTTTATTATTGCCCATCGTCTTTCAACAATTAAGAGTGCAGATCAAATTATTGTACTCGACCGAGGTACGATTCTTGAAAAAGGGTCTCATGATGAATTAATGAGGAAAAAGGGACGCTATTATGACATGTATAAAACGCAGATGGAAGGAAGCCAAAGTGCTTAATATTCATAGAATGTTCAGAAAATTTTAAAGTAATGTTTACAAATGCTCCCATCCCTTTCCTTGTCCATATGATATGTTGGAGGAAAGGGGGAATAGGGATGGAAGAATTATCAGTGACGTTTAATATTACTTTCTTTTTATTATTGTGTACGATGATTGGGTATTGTGTATTAGATTCTTGAAAGAACTTGCTAAGGCAGCAAGTTCTTTTTTACTACAGACAAGAAGTATTGTTTTACCTTTTCCTTCATAAGTGCTATATTAAAAAATGCTACTTATTTTTTGTACGTAATGATTTTGTATCATCCTGTTTGATTATGAAGAAAAAGGATACACTAATGACGAACATTTTCATTGAAAAATTGTCCGAGATTGCATACAATCAATATAGTTCTTAAATTCCTATCAGAATACTTGGAGGAGTAACATGATGAAGAAATTATTTTCAGTGCTTGCAGTAGCTACATTAACAGTTGGTATTGTAGCAGGCTGTGGTAAAGCAGAAAAAAAAGATACAGCTAGTCAAGATGCATTACAAAAAATAAAACAAAGCGGTGAAATCGTTGTTGGTACAGAAGGTACATACCCGCCGTTTACATTCCACGATGGAAGTGGAAAATTAACTGGATTTGACGTTGAGTTAACAGAAGAAGTTGCAAAACGTCTAGGCGTGAAACCAGTATTTAAAGAAACGCAATGGGATAGCTTACTTGCTGGACTAGATGCAAACCGTTTTGATATGGTTGCAAATGAAGTTGGAATTCGTGAAGATCGTCAAAAGAAATATGATTTCTCTAAACCGTATATTTCTTCTTCGGCAGCTCTTGTCGTTGCAAAGGATAAAGATAAGCCAGCTACCTTTACTGATGTAAAAGGTTTAACAGCAGCGCAGTCTTTAACAAGTAACTATGCTGACCTTGCAAAGAAAAATGGTGCGGAGATTAAAGGAGTAGAAGGCTTTAGTCAAGCAGTGGAATTAATTAGTACAGGACGCGTTGATTTCACAATTAATGACAAATTATCAGTATTAAACTATTTACAAACGAAAAAAGATGTAAACATTAAAATTGCAGCTACAGAAAAAGAGGCATCACAAAGTGGGTTCTTATTCCGTAAAGGAAGCGATAAGTTAGTACAAGAAGTAGATAAAGCGTTAGAAGATATGAAAAAAGATGGTACGTATGACAAAATAGCGAAAAAATGGTTCGGTGAAGATGTATCTAAGTAGTGCACTTATTGCAGATCGATTATCTACATGGGGAGATATTATGCAGACATCCTTCAAGCCTCTCTTGGAGGGTGCTCTGTTCGCAACGATTCCATTAACGCTTATCACATTTGCAATCGGCCTTATATTAGCGACATTGACGGCGCTAGCGCGTATTTCAAGTAGTCGCGTTTTACAATGGATCGCTCGTATCTATGTATCTATTATTCGCGGAACACCACTTCTTGTACAATTGTTTATTATTTTCTATGGGCTTCCAACTCTAAAAATTGAGATTGACCCATATACAGCAGCTATTATTGGATTTTCATTAAATGTTGGTGCATATGCATCTGAAATTATTCGCGCATCCATTTTATCTATTCCGAAAGGGCAATGGGAAGCAGCGTATACAATTGGAATGACATATCCGCAAGCGTTAAAACGCATCATTTTACCACAAGCAACACGCGTATCAATTCCGCCGCTTTCCAATACATTTATTAGTTTAGTGAAGGATACTTCATTAGCATCGTTAATTTTAGTAACGGAGATGTTCCGAAAAGCGCAGGAAATCGCAGCAATGAACTATGAATTCTTAATTGTTTATTTTGAAGCAGGCCTTATTTACTGGGTGATTTGTTTCTTATTATCTATTGTGCAGCAAATATTAGAAAAACGTTCAGAACGTTATACTCTAAAATAATAATCCTTTCATAAAAGGAGTTTTTGTTTTTATGATTTCAATTCAACATTTACAAAAGAGTTTCGGAGATAATACCGTACTAAAACATATAGATTTATCGGTTGAGAAAGGCGAAGTTGTTGTTATTATTGGACCGTCTGGATCTGGTAAAACGACATTTCTACGTTGCTTAAATGTATTAGAAACACCGAACGCTGGTAACATTCGCATTGGAGAGAAAGAATTAGATTTCTCGAAAAAAGTAACGAAAACTGATATTGTGAATCTTCGTATTCAAACAGGAATGGTGTTCCAACATCATAACTTGTTCCCGCACTTAACAGCACTTCAAAATGTGATGGAAGGGCTTGTTACAGTGAAAAAGATGGGGAAAGAAGAAGCGAAGAAAAAGGCGACATATTTCCTTGAGAAAGTTGGACTTGGTGATAAGCTGGATTTATACCCATTCCAACTGTCAGGTGGTCAACAGCAACGTGTAGGAATTGCTCGTGCGCTTGCGATGGAACCACAAGTTTTATTATTTGATGAACCAACGTCAGCATTAGATCCTGAACTTGTACAAGAGGTCTTAAAGGTAATGAAGGAACTTGCACAAGAAGGGATGACGATGGTAATTGTAACGCATGAGATGCGCTTTGCTCATCAAATCGCGAATCGTATTATCTTTATGGATGGCGGTGTCATTGTAGAACAAGGTACACCAGAAGAGGTATTTACAAATCCGAAAGAAGAACGAACAAAGAAATTTTTACAAATGTTAGGATAGAAAGAAAGGTCTCAGGGCGAATGCCCTGAGACCTTTTTTGCCATATATATTTATTTTTGGAATCCGCCAAGGCTTTGCTCAGCCATTGCTACTAAACGCTTTGTAATTTCTCCGCCAACAGAACCGTTTGCACGAGCTGTAGAATCTGCTCCTAATTGTACACCAAATTCTTGAGCGATTTCGTATTTCATTTGATCGATTGCAGCTGTTGCTCCTGGTACTACTAATTGATTGTAAGAACTTTGGTTTGCCATAGGAATATATCCTCCTTAGAGTATAGAAAATTTTTTGGTTGGATTAGCTGGATTTGAACCAGATGATCGCCCTTTTGGCGCTAATCCATCGTTTATGAGGAGTGTATTCATAGTATGGATGTTACCTAGAAAGATATGCGGATTAATAATTTGTAAATTTTGTAAAAAATAGAAAGGTATGAAAAACGAGTAAACGTTGTATTTTTGTGAAAGAAGGTCACACTAATTGTAACTATATAAATCCATTT
>NZ_JBALQK010000010.1:13672-20802 GCF_036965845.1 Bacillus sp. JJ1127
CATTTTTCGACACCTAAATCCTTGTTATGCAGAATACAAAGTAACCTACACTCGTTTGCTCATTCTGTTTTTACTTCGCATGTGGAAGAAAAAAGCGCTGACCGCTTCTATGCATGAATAGATGCTCTCTCCCATCTAAAAAGAGAGGTTTTATGTCGATTTTTTAATTGATTTATATATAGAAAGTGACACATCATTTGACTTCTTTTTGGGTTTATAAAGCGAGAAGCAAATGATGTATGGAGGAATGATGATGGCGATATGTCCACTTTGTAATGCATTGGATGCTCAAACATATTCTTGTCCAACTTGCGCGAGTCTACTCCAAGATTATGGGAAAATTGTGGATTACCTAGATACTTACAGCGCATATTTGGATCAAGATTTATTACTTCAAGTAGATGGTTTAACACAGAATAACTCTCAGCAACATTGTGTCCACGTTTTCTATTGCGCAGCGTGTAATACAGAAACTGACATAACAGTGAAACTTGTATAAGCGAAAAACTTCCACCTACAGCAGGGTGGAAGTTTTATTCCGCTACGTGCGGGTTAACGAGCAGCGGAGTGGAAAGAGAATTCACTGATGGAAGTTTTGTTTTCTTTTCTTGTACTGATTTTTGAGGATGGTGAAAAGAGTGTCCTGTTAAATAGATGGCATATTCATAAAATAATTGCCTTGTTTGTTCGTCTTGTTCTTTTAATTTTTCGTGTTGAAATATACTTCTACCTGGTTTTGAGTTGGCTTCAAATAGCCATGGATTTTCGGATTTGTCTAAACCGATATCAAAGCCGATTTCTCCAACATTTCCTGTTATATGTTGATCTAAAATGGAACTCAGTTTTAAAGCGACATGTGTTAATGTATTTAGAATTCGGATTCTTTCCGTTGCATCGGAAAAAATTTCTTGCAGAAGTTTTACGTCTCCGCCGCTATTCATATGAGTTGTCATGCTGCCTTTTCCAGCGATTTTTGCAGCGATGGCACTGACTCTCCAAGTGCCAAAATGATTTTTGTTTGTATGAACGCGAAAATCTACAGGTTGCCCATCGAAATGTAACAAGGAAATGCCTTGCTGAACAATAAATTTCTTCAAATCATGTCCTTTTAAAACGTGGTTGATAAGCGTTTCTAAGGAATCGTACTTTCGAAATTTATTTTGTTCGTTCTCACGATAACGACAATAGTATTTGTTGTCTGTAGGCGAATAAAAAATTTGATAAATGTTTCGTCCAAGGCTACCATGCGTTGGTTTCATATAAACGTGTTTGTATGATGATAAAAACCTTTCTACTTGTTCGAAATGCTGGAACGCTTCTGTTTTAGGTAACAAGGAAGATATGGATTTTTCATTTATAAGAAGTTGATGGATATCCCATTTATTAAAAAATCCTGGGTTAAACCATGGGATGGCGTATTCTACTTGTAATCGCTTTTTTGCTCTTGCAATCGGTTTATAAGTCTCAGCTTGTCGATTTGGTAATCGATCATAAATAACGTTTGGAAAAGGGATGTTATATTGCAGCCACTTTCCCTCTTTAAAGAAATAACCTTCAATTGTTTCTTCCTCCCAATTTATATGCTGGGCACCAAATAAAAATACGAATGGCCGTAATGAGAATGGCGGAGTGAGTAAATCGCTGAAAGAAATTGAACGATCGCCGAGAGGTTCAGAAGCTGATTCACTAAAACAAGTTGTGAAAATCCCAATTAATGGACCGAATATAAGTGTTTGATTTTGAATGAAGGCATGAATAGTAGCTGAGGGAGGAAGCAAAAGTTTTTTTGCGAGTTGCTCCCCAATTGTAATTTCATGAGTATACGTATAATGAATTGTAATATCTTTACATGCGATAGAGCGCGTTCCAAAGGATAGCGATTGAAGGGACGGCGTGTTAGAAAATATATAAGGTAATGTTATAGCGTTTGGATGATCCGTTGAAATTTGTAATGTGTACATATGATCTTCCAATATCGTTCCTCCTCTCTTCATTATGGTGTAAAGCGACTAAACCGAAGCGGACCGTGAAAAATTTCTTCGGCTAGTGTTTGATTCTGCTTAGTAAAAGGTGTATAAGACGGTTTTGTATCAACATGCATAAGCCAAATAGCTCCTGTTTTGTCCATTACGATAGACAATTCTAATTCAAAAAGAGAAGGATAGAATGGATCAAGTGTTTTAGGTACTTCTGTTGTAATATCATGTAAGGCTTCTTGTAATAATTGAACCCCAATAGGTGACAGTAAATGGTGTGTTTTGGCAAATGGATGTAGTGTAGCGTTCTTTATAGCAGGAAGTAAGAATTGTAAGGGAAGTTTACTTGTTTGGATACATTGTTCGATTACTTTCCAGGTCTTTTCTTTGTTTTTTTGTAAGAGACAGCGAATGTGAACTGGGTATTTTAATTGATCTGGGGGATATAACATAGGATGAATGATGTAATGATCTGATTGAACGAATGGATTGCACCATGATAAAAACTCGTTTTTGTGTTTGAACATGAGCGGTGAGCGGGTTTGATCATGTAATGCTTCTATATGAAAAGCTTTATCTTTATAGGTAATTCGATACGTTGTTCTATTAGAATGTATATCTACTGGTTTTATAATCACATCTTTTTCTTCTTGAAGCAGTTTTAGAATTGTTTTTGCACTTCCTTTTTTTATGTGTGCCATGTAAGGAGCCAGCCTTTTATTCGTAAGTAGATGCTCACGGATTTCATTGGAATCAATAAGTGGGCAATTTAAAAATATAGTGGAAGAGCGTTTGTGCAGTGAATGGATGATGGACTTGGCTTGTTGAAATTCCGTGCCTTCTGGGAATTGACAACGGTCATATATATAGGAAGGAATGGGGAAGGTTTGTTGGGCCCAATTCCCTGTATCTGTGTCATAGAGAAGACCTGTAACAAGTTCGGTTTTAGCATCGATGCAAGACGGAGTAAATTGAGCAACGATGTTGTGATATAAACGAGCTCGCTTAGCGATTTCGGTGTAATAAGTTCGCTCATGGTGTAAGTGAGGTGTTAAGAGTCCAAGAACCAACGAAAACACTCCTTTGTGTAATATACGTAAAGCGTTGAAGCTTTTGTAGCACTGGTTATAAGATATATATAAGTACAAATTGAAAAATCGACATAAAACCTTTCTTTTTAGGTGGGGGAGAGAGTCCGGCCATGCATAGAAGCGGTCAGATTCTTTTCCTGCCCTATGTCAAGTGAAAACAAAGAGAGAAAATAAGTAGCGGTCACCTTTTGTTCTTCATAGCCGTGACTTATATGTTGGAAAGTCAAAATGGATAGATATACATTGCAAATATGTTTTTATATTATTATACTGTTGTCCGTATGATGATATGCTATTTTTTCATGTGCAATGCGATAGGATGAGATAGTGTCTTCATATGTAGTAAGATATGTATATACTTGGAGAAACGGAAGGTTGATTGTGATGAATGTCTGGTTGAATATGTTAACGACAACAGGATTAGGTGCTGTGATTGGCGGATATACGAACCATCTAGCGATAAAAATGTTATTTCGCCCTCATCGACCTGTGTATATTGGGAAGTTTCGAGTACCATTTACACCAGGTCTGATTCCAAAGCGCCGTGATGAACTTGCCGTTCAACTAGGAAAAATGGTTGTGGATCACTTGTTAACCCCAGAAGGAATAGGGAAGAAATTAACGAATAAAGAGTTCCAGCAGGAGCTTATGAAGTGGGTACAAGTTGAAGTAGAGAAAATGTTGATGAATGAACAGTCATTACGGGATGTGTTAGCAAAATGGGGATTGGAGCATGCGGAGGAGCAGGCAACAAAAAAAATTGAAGGTATCATTGCAGAAAAGGTTGATATGTTTTTAACGCAATACTATACATATACATGGGAACAAGCTTTGCCTAGCTCGGTTCATGAGAAAGTGGAACAAATGATTCCAAATGTAGCATCATTTATTTTAGAACGAGGGAAAGCCTTTTTTGAAAGCGAAGAGGGAAAAGAGCGTCTTGCAAAAATGATTGATGACTTTTTTGCTTCTCGAGGTGCATTATTAAATTTAGTAGGCATGTTTTTAGGAAATGTAAGTGTAGTGGATCGCCTGCAGCCGGAAGTGATTAAGTTTCTAGGACAAGAAGGGACGAAGCAGCTTTTAAGTGATGTTCTGCAAAAAGAGTGGCAGAAATTAAAGGAAAGAGAAGTAAAGGAGCTGGAGTCCTTTATAGCGAAAGAAACCGTTGTAAAGTCAATACTATCAGCAGTTAAAATAGAGGAAATGGTCGGAGGATTTCTAAATCAGTCTGTTCAAAAGGTGTGTGAACCAGTCCGGGAAAATATTGTACAAACAATCATTCCTAATTTAGTCCAAAAAGGTTTAGCATGGGGTGTAAACAATGTCGAACATATTCTAAAAAATTTACACTTGGCGGAAATTGTACAGCAAGAAGTATCGACATTCTCAACAGAGAGATTAGAAGATCTTGTATTATCCATTACAAAGAACGAATTAAAGATGATTACATATTTAGGAGCTTTATTAGGAGGAACAATTGGACTTATTCAAGGTGTAATATTGCTTTTTCTTATGTAAGGAATGACTTATATGGATTCATTCACCATCCCAGTTATGGCTATGGAATAAAAAAAGACCTACTCTCGTTTACTCATTTTGGTTTTCCATGGGATGGGGCTAAAAAAGGCACTGACCGCATCTATGCAAGGCCGGATGCTCTCACCCACTCAAAAAAGAGAGGTTTTCACTTTGATAAATAAAGTGAAATTCCTTCACATCTCTTGCATAGTTTGATATTGTAAGAATGTGCGTATCTAACAGGTACTGAAAAGGGTCAGTGTGAATAAAAACGCTAGCCTGCTAAAGGAGGAAAAATAAAATGACAAAAAACATTCATGATGTTGCATATGAACTACAAAAAGCAATTGCAGAACATACAGATTTCCAAGCGTTAAAAGCAAGCTATGCGGAAGTGCAAGCGGATGCGGCTTCAAAACAATTATTTGATCAATTCCGTACAATGCAACTTGGCTTACAACAAAAGATGATGCAAGGCCAAGAAATTACAGAAGAAGATAACAAAAAAGCACAAGAAGTAGTAATGCTTATTCAACAAAATCCAAAAATCACAAAGTTAATGGAAGCAGAACAACGCTTAAACGTTGTAATTGGCGATGTGAACAAAATTATTATGAAGCCACTTGAAGAGTTATATAGTACATATACACAAGCTTAATGAGAAAGGCGTTTCCTGAATATGAGGGAAGCGTCTTTTTTATCGAGAAATAATTTGAAGAATGATAGTGAAAAAGAAGCCAATTCGGCTTCTTTTTACTTAGAAACAAAGTGGTGTTTTTGAAAATAAAAACGCCAAGGATAATGAACAGCTTCTTCGGCATAATCGATATTGATGCGGGGCCCTTTTGCAATTTCATATTGTGAAGATAGATGTTCTGCTTCTGGAACTAATTCGATATATAATTCGTTACTTTGTAATGATAAGCCCCGTTCTTCTAAAGTGATGCCAAGGGCACGGCATAGTTTTCCCGGTCCATTGGTTAAATTTTTATATTGTGCTTTTGTAATGTCAACTTTATCATAACGTGCGATTTTCATTTCTTCGATCCCATCGGCGGGCTCTAATGCACGGATGAGAACTCCTTGGGGAATACCAATTGGAGCAGTAATGACATTAAAACAATGATACATGCCGTAAATGAGATAGACATAGGCATGCCCTGGTGCGCCGAACATAACTTCAGTCCGATCCGTGCGCCTTCCTCCATAACTATGTGCAGCTTTATCATCTGGTCCTTTATACGCTTCTACTTCTACAATGAACCCGCTGCGTTTTATCCCATCGACTATATGTACAAGTTTATGACCAAGTAAATTTTTAGCAACTTCTAATGTATCGCCTTCATAAAAAGAAGGAGGTGCTTTCATATGGGTAGCTCCTTTACTGATGATATATATATATTAAACCAAATTTACAGCGGTGATTCGAACTCGTTCTATTTAACAAATGTATTTCATAAATTATGGATAGAGTAAAGCAGCTAAGAGGAGGAATGCGACATGATTTATCGCTTATTGGCTCTTAACATAGATGGAACGCTTTTGCAGAATAATGGGAGAATACCAAAAGGAACAAGAGAAGCTATTGATTTTGTAAAACGAAAAGATGTATATGTGACATTGTTTACGAATCGTAATTTTCAATCTGCTCATAAAATAGCAAAATCATTGAAACTAGATTCTCTATTAGTTACGCACAGCGGTGCTTTTATTTCAGCATCATTAGATAAACCGCTTGTCCAAAAGCGATTATCAGAAGAAAAAACATTTAATATTGTGCAAGTGCTAGAACATTTTGAATGTAATATTCGTATTTCCCACGAACGTTTCTCTATCGGCAACCGTGAACGAAATACACCAAACTTAATTGCGCGTACCGTATTAACAAGTACGGATCCACTATTTTATCCTGTTCAGTTTGTTGATTCATTAGGGGATATATTACGTGATCAACCTGTTGCAGCGCCAAAAATTGATATTGTCTTTCAGAGTAGAGGCGAAAAAGAACGTGCGCTTAAAACTTTGCAGAAAGCATTTACGGACATAGAATATATAGAATGTGATACAAGAAGAATAGAAATCCTTCCACTGCATGTATCCAAATTACGCGGGTTACAGTTGTTAGGAGAACACCTCGGAATACATTTGAATGAAATGGTAGCGATTGGAGATAGTTTAGATGATCTAGAGGTGATTGAAAATGTTGGATTAGGGGTGGCAATGGGAAATGCGCCGCTGCCATTAAAACAAGCAGCAGACTGGATTACACGCTCCAATAGTGAAAACGGAGTACAATATATGATTAAAGAACATTTTCGTAAACAATTTCCACTTCCATTTTTAAAAAATCATAAGCAGGCGCCTAAATGGTAACAAGACAAATACGAAATGTGGCTTAGTAGCTATGTTTCGTATTTTTTTATTTTTCAACATATAAGTTGCTGCTATGTAGAATAAAAAGTAACCTAGACTCGTTTGCTCATTCTGTTTTAACCATAGCATGTGACAGAAACAGGCACTGACCGCTTCTACGCATGGCCAG
>NZ_JBALQK010000011.1:0-5601 GCF_036965845.1 Bacillus sp. JJ1127
GACTTATGGGACAGCCCCATTTTCACTTTGTTGAAAAAAGACTAGTAAATTACTAGTCTTTTTTATGTAACCCCTTCATTTATAAAATAATATTAATGCTCTTTCTGTTATGAAAAATACACAAAAAAAGAGGGAAATTAAATACCTTAATTCTTCCACTCTTTATGACAATCAGGACATTGCCATTTTAAGATTCTATCAAGTGCAATATGTGTGATTCCTATTTTTCTAGTGAAATGAGTTGCGTTATAGGATTTTTGCGATTCTTTAGGAATCGGATCTCCTTGCAAGTCAGCATTACAATAAGGGCAAAATTCTTTGCTGTTATTTACGTCGTTCTTTGTCATACTCTTTGTTAAAGGTTTTATCGTATTTTGCTTGTCTTCTAGCATCTCTTTTAATCACACCTTCTTCTCTAGCTGATTTAAGTCTAGCATTAAATCTTATGCTCATCCATATGAACTCTTAGTTATTGCATGTACAGTCTTTATTTATTTCATTGTTATTCCATATTTCACGAACGGAAAAACACTTGGAAAAGCAATACTTCGCATTCAGATACAAGGAAAAAACAAACGAATTACCTTTAAAGAATTATTCGTTCGCTATGGGCTTTTTTATTTTGGTCTAGGTGGAATCAATTACATTCTCTCTAGTAGCTTTATTTTAAACAGTACAAATCAATTAGTTTTAATTGTAACGGGATTATTTACGTTCACAATTAATGCTATTTTTATCATCCATGTTCTATTGCATGTATTTAGTCGTGATAAACTCCTTTTCTATGAACATATGAGTCGTACAAGAAATAGAATTACCTAAAAAAAAGCTGAAAAGTAATAGAGATACACCCATTCTCTTTCGTGAAACAATTAGAAGCTAAAAATAGGTTTTAATTACTAAAATATTATGTACAAAAGATAAGCAGCTTGAAATTACAAGCTGCTTATCAACTATTTACATTTTCTATTTTTGGTTTATGGATAGAGCTAAACTCTTCTTTTAGAATAGAGTACATTTTCACATCTTGATGTTTTCCCTTTACGAACATCCCTTTTCTAATTATCCCTTCAAAAGACATTCCTGCCTTTTCCATTACTCGTGCTGAACCGATATTTTCTACAAAACATTTTGCTTGAATACGAACCAGATCCATATTGTTAAAGCCAAATTTAATAACTTCATTTGCGGCTTCTGTTACGATACCCTTTCCCCAATAATCCTGAGAAAGAACATATCCGATTTCAGCAACATTGTGTTTTACTTGCCACGAAACAAAATCAATAGTTCCGATAAATTTTCCGTTTTCTTTATATTCTATTCCCCAAGGGGAAACTTTCTTATTCTCATATTGGGTTAGTACAAACTCAACAAACCCTTTAGTGTCAGATAATGTATTATGAGTTTCCCAAGTAACGTACTTAGATACGTCTTCATTAGAACCGTACGAATACATATCTTCAACATCTTCTAAAGTTATTTTTCTTAATATCAGACGCTCTGTTTCTAGTGTAGGTAATTTGCCGAATACTTTTTCAATCTCCATAAAACCACCTCTATCATTGTTAGTTATTACCATTATATATAAAATTTTCATAAAATAACGAAAAATATATAGCAGACGGTGTACTATATTTAATCCAAAATAACTTTGTCACTGGAACTAATTTATATATTGTAAGGTGGACATACATTAATGTACTTGGCAAGAGATTTCCCCTTGTTCAAAAACCTAAGATTAAGCAAGTACCCCAAAACGAAAAAGTGCGCCTAATTCTCAACAGTAACTACATTAAGGTGAATTTTTATTTTGTTTTTTTTAATATCGATTCGATAGCATTCGGATAAGGAAAGCTCCCCTCTTTCTATCGTTTACGCTACTTATTTTTTAACAAATCTTTATATGCAATAATCTTCTTCTCAAGCATCTTCTCGGTGATTACTAAGTTTTCGATTTGATCTTGAATAGATTTTCGATGATCTTCTAAAAGTTTTAAGCGTGTTTTAGTTGTGTGTTCTCCTTCTGTATATAATCGGGCGTATTCTCTTATTTGTGCTATTGGCATTTGGGTTTGTTTTAACTTCATCACAAACTGTAACCATCTAATATGTGATTCATCGTATAATCTGTTTCCATTTGCATTACGATTTGCAACTAATATTTTTTCCTTTTCATAATATCGTAATGTATGTGTGCTCACTCCTAATAATTTAGCTACCTCACTAATCGTGTACATAATAACCTCCGCATCTAATTCAGTACTATACATTTATTAAGATTATAAAAAAGATTTGACTTAGAGTACACTCTAACTAATACAATCTAATCGTAGTACATTTACTAATAAAATGGTTTAAATTCAGGGGGAATGTATATGAAGTATACTGTTATTACTGGAGCTAGTTCAGGAATTGGTTATGAAGCCGCTCTAGCTTTTGCAGCTCGTGGGAAAAACTTAATACTTGTAGCTCGAAGAAAAGAAGAATTAGAGGAACTAACCAAAATAAATCCTGATTTAGATGTTGTAATTCGAAAAACTGATTTATCCGTTACTGAAAATGTTTATAAACTTTACGAAAGCCTTCAAGGTTTTCAGATTGAAACATGGATTAACAACGCAGGCTTTGGTAATTTCGACTCAATTGCTGAACAAAATTTAAACAAAATAGAGACAATGCTGCATTTAAATATTGAAGCACTAACAATACTGTCATCTCTTTTTGTTCGCGATTATTCAATGGTTGATGGAACACAACTTATCAACGTTTCATCGGGCGGTGGATATACTATTATTGCAAATGCTATTACTTACTGTGCGACTAAATTCTATGTGAGTGCATTTACAGAAGGACTTGCTCATGAACTTAAAGAACAAGGCGCAAAATTACAAGCAAAAGTTTTAGCTCCTGGTGCAACTGAAACAGAATTTGCAAAACGTTCTCTTGATATCGAAGAGTTTCAATATGATGGTGCTGTACCAAAGTTTCACACCGCAAAGCAGATGGCAGAATTTATGCTCGAACTTTATGATAATGATAAAGTTGTAGGGATTGTAGATGGATCTACGTATAAGTATGAACTTAAAGATCCTATTTTTAATTTTGGAGTAAGAAAAAATAGTTCCAATTCCTAAATAAAAAACTTCTGATAGTGAGGTTGCTAAGATAAGTGTAATACTGACACATTATTTACGTAACGTATGAAAAAAGAGAATACAAAAATGAAAACTCATTCCAGCAACCTTTATAATTTTATAAAGCCCCTTCAAGTTTGAAGGGGCTTTTTGCTTATTTTAGATTATATTTCAAAATTCATTTTACTTGTTTTTCTTTATTTCGCTAAGCTTTGTGCCAACTGGTTTTCTTTCCACAAGACTGTAATACCAAGACCAATAGTCAGAATAACAGCAGAGAAAAGGTAAGGATAGTGGATATTTACATCGAATAAAATCCCTCCCATAGCCGGTCCGACAATATTTCCTAAACTCGTATAAGTTGAGTTCATGCCAGCAACAAACCCTTGCTCTTTACCAGCTGCTTTTGATAAAAATGTCGTTAATGCCGGACGAAGCAAATCAAATGCAAGAAAGACAAAAGAAGTTACAAGCAGTACGACCCAAAAACTAGAGATTAAGGTTGAAACTACTGCTAATATCGCTCCTGTAATTAAACATATTTGAATTAACATTTTTTCGCCTAGTATATCTACTAACTTTCCAAACATAAATACCTGCACAATAACACCAAAGATTGAGCTGATTGTAATAATAGTAGCAATATCCTTCGGTGTGAACCCGAATTTATGATCAGAAAACGGGCTAAAAACAGTTTCATATGCTGATAAACCAAAAGCAAGCACAAACACAATAATAAATGCAATAAAGTAAAGCGGATTTAATGACTTTTTAAAATCTCCAATAAAGCTTGTTTGCTTTGTATGAGCCGAAATTTCTGCAAATTCTTTTGTTGTTAACGGCTCTTTCAAAATAAATATGGAAGAAATACACGCTAGAAAAGCAATAACTGCCGCAAAAAAGAAAGGTACACGTATACCATATTCTGCAACAAAGCCGCCGATGCCGGGACCAATAATAAAACCAGTACTGATGGCAGCAGAAAGATATCCCATCGCTTTTGGTCGTTCCTGAACGGATGTAATATCTGCAACATATGCCGTAACACCAGGCATAATAAAGGCCGCACTAATTCCCCCTAGCATCCTTGATAGATATAGCATTGATACATCCGTTCCTAAACCAAAAATAAGTTCTGAAGTACCAAAGAGAAATAAGCCAATTATGATAATTTTCTTTCTGCCATAACGGTCCACCCAGCGTCCTGTGAGTGGTGACATAAGTAGTTGGGCTACTGCAAAGACGGCAACAAGATAACCCATCGTTTTTCCTGATAAGTGCATCATATTCATAAATGACGGCATAACCGGAATGATGAGACCAATTCCGAGAAACGCAATGAATATATTACTTAGAAGAATAATTAATACTGCCTTTTGTTCTTTTATTGATTTCTTCATTTCTTAACACCTCTTCCTGTATAAATCATTGATGTAAAATCCCTCTCAAAAATAATCCCCAAGAGCTTTTTTATTTATCCTTCAATTCTTCAAGCTCTACATATATTCGAATTGGCTAACGAAGCTAATAAATGATGAGATTGATTCATGCTGCCTTAAAATGACTGACTATCATTCATTATATGGTAGCATGAACCCATCTCTTTACTAGTATGGATTCATCTAACTGCTTATTCCCGAATGTCCAATGCATGTGTTAAAAAGTCTAGTACTTCAGCTTTCTGAAGATCGGCCTGATCATCCTTTTTATGATCATATAAATAAACCTGTTCCGCTGCAGATTCAACAAGAGCAATAAATAACTTTGCCGTTCTTTCAGCGTGAATGGAATTACGAATTGCACCTGCATCTTTTGCTTCATTTAAGAATTGATTTAGCCACATATAAAGGGGTTGATATACAGTTTCCCATTCTTTTATATGCTCAGTTGATGCAAGACCAGCATACATTAATGCTTGTATTTCACGGTATTCCGCTATAAAGTCAAAAACCGCATCTATCACTTGCATAACTTTCTTTGAAAAAGGTTCATTATTTTGTACTCGTTCTTTTACCGTATGTATCATCTTTTCAACCATCACTTCTGCTATTGCAGGCATAACAGATAATTTAGAAGGAAAATACAGATAAAAAGTTCCTTGAGCAATACCAGCCAATTTTACGATATCAGAGATCTTTGTTTTTTCAACGCCTTTTTCCTGAAACACTTCAATAGCTGCATAGACAATTTTCTCTTTTTTATTCATAATCTGAGTCCTTTCACACGCGTATTGAATGACCGTCACTCATTCTATATGAAAAATTATTGTACTGTCAACAATGGAGTGCAAGTTAACGGGAATCTTTCTAACCTACTTATTTTTCAAATGCCCATTAGCAACTTCCATATTTATGGATAATAAAAGAAATAGATACTCTACATAATCCTATCTTTATTTTCCACCTATATATCCATTTTAATTTTCCAGCATATAAGTCGCAGCTATGATGACCTGCACTCGTTTTCT
>NZ_JBALQK010000011.1:5641-7487 GCF_036965845.1 Bacillus sp. JJ1127
AAAAGGATCTGACCGCTTCTATACATCGGCGGATCCTCTTTCCTCCCAAAAAGAAAGGGGTTATGTCGGGTTTCAATTTGAATTTATATAGAAAAACCCCTTAATAGAACATTAGGGGCTTACATCACAATATACTCTTCCTTATTTGTAATAAACTTTTTCTATCTTTAAGAAAGAGCCTTTAATCCTGTCACTCCGCATACAATAAGAGCCACACTCATCATACGTGCCTTACTTTTTGATTCTCCAAATAGGAACATATTTAACAAGACAGCACCGGCTGTTCCTATACCAATCCAAACCGCATAAGCTACACTTACCTGTAAAAATAGGAAAGATGTATATAAAAATGCGAAGGACATACCAAATCCACCGACATAAAGAGCTCCATTTTTTACTGTTTTATCCTTACTATACATTTTAAGACCTACTACACCAACTATTTCACAAATTGCGGCACAAAGGACAAAAATCCATCCCATCCTTAAGCAGCTCCTTTCATAACTTCTTCTTCTCCTGCTTCTTTGTTATCAGCTAACTTCAGGCCAATAACGCCAGCTACTATCATAACTATGAAAAATAATTTCCCTAGACTAAAACTTCCACCAAAAAGGAAAACGTCCATTAAGAAAGTTCCCACAGTTCCTGCTCCGGCAAAAACGGCATATACTGTTCCTGTCGCAAGATGTTCACACGCTTTAGAAAGCATATGAAAATCAACAAAAATAATCCCTACAATGATTGCCCAATGCCACCATTCGTGAGCGGTATTAAAACCAAAAACCCAAAAAACTTCAAAAATACATGTTAATATTACATATAACCAAGCTTTGTTTTTCATATATTTCCACCTCTTATGACTGACTGTCATTCATTTTTAGCCTGAATTTATCTATCTTGCTATAACCAACGAATGAACATTTATTTTCTTATATCTAATGCATGCGTTAAAAAATCCAAAACTTCAGCCTTTTGTAAATCAGCTTGTTCTTCTTTTACATGATCATATAAATACATTTGTTCTGCTGCCGATTCAACTAAAGCGATAAAAAGTTTGGAAGTTCTTTCAACATGAATAGAATTCCGTATGACATTAGCATCCTTAGCTTCTTCTAAAAAGTGCTTTATCCAAATGTAAAGAGGCTGATATAGACTCTCCCATTTTTTTATATGTTCGGTTGATGCTAAACCAACATATATTAATGCCTGTATTTCGTGGTGTTCCTTTGTAAAATCAAAAATTGCATCTACAATTTGCGAAAATGTATCTAAGAAAGAAGTGCTAGCTTGTACTTTTTCTTCAACTGCACATATCATCTTCTCAACCATAATTTCTGCAATAGCAGGCACTACAGATAGTTTTGAAGAAAAATATAAATAGAAAGTTCCTTGAGCAATACCAGCTGATTTCACAATATCCGAAATCTTTGTTTTTTCAATCCCTTTTTCCCTAAAACATTCGATAGCAGCGTATACAATTTTTTCTTTTTTACTCATTATCTACATCCTTCCACGAAACAAAATGACTGAATGTCATTCATTTATATTGTATGTGAATGATTTATAAAATGTCAATCATCTATTTTTATTTTTTATAATTGCTCTTGTTCATACATATATTTAAAAATTTCATAAAGTGAAACTTTAATCAGTGGAGTTTTCTTCATTCCCACTGATTATTAGCCCTCACCAATTGGGCTTTTACGGGCAGTTTATCTCCACCTTACTTCTTTAGAAAAGCGGAAGCGGCTCGCTCAGAATCGCAGGACGCCCGCGCCCCCGACAGAGAGGCGCTTTTTGCCTCGTCTGAGGAGGCGAAAAGACCGGAGATTCTAGCCGCTAGAGC
>NZ_JBALQK010000011.1:7499-19386 GCF_036965845.1 Bacillus sp. JJ1127
AGCAGGACAATGCTTTCACCGAATTTTGAGGTGGGAGTATTACTTCCTACAAATAGCTGGATAAATAAAGGCTCATAATAATAAGTTCGCCTTTTTTTCCTATTTTTCGGACACCTTCGTCAATAAAGCCACACTTTTTATATAGCGACTGTGCAGTAATGTTGTTCACATTTACCGCTAATACAATTTCACTAATATGTGGATATTTTTTGCGAACAAAGTCAGGCAGTAACAATAATGATTGTTTCGCATACCCTTTTCCTTGATAATAATAATCCGTTGAAAATGCTCGTAATAAGATAGCCTTGGGATTTTCAGAGTAAGGTTTTACACCTTCATTTTCGTGAAGAACGAAGAATGTCACAAGGTCATTATTTACAAAAAACAATATAGAATGTCTATCAGCATCGACTTTTGATAATTCTACACATTTCTTTGGTATACCTGTAAATTGTAACTGTTCCTCAGTTAATACATAGCTTTCTACTTGCTTTTCAAATCGTTCTTCATACTCAAATAATTCCATAATGCCCCCCATTAATTCTACCCGTTTGTTAAATAGCTCTACCCCAAACATTATACCTTTATATGGAAAAAGCCAATACCCTCGTCTTTGAGAATATTGGCTTTCATTTTTAAATACCTTTATTGCCCAAGAACACCTAGTAGATAGAAGATAGGAGGCTTTTTTCACCTATACCTCATGTAACATACCGAACCATCGCAACTTCATCGCAACAATCAAATTTCGGACAATGCCGACAATCAACCCACACTTTTTCAGGCAGCGATTCCTTATCAACAAAATCAAATCCACACTTCTGAAAAAACGTAGTTTGATACGTTAAAGAAATAACCCTTCTTACCTTTATTTTAGAAGCCTCATTTATTACATGATTGACTAGTATACGCCCTAACCCTTTACCTGTATATGTATCCGATACGACTAATGATCGTATTTCGGCAAGATCTTCACCTAAAACATGTAAACCAGCAACTCCCAAAATTTCCTCTTCTTCTTTTACAACATACAAACACTGTAAGTACTGGTAAAGGGACAAAAGTGAACGTGGCAGAACGACTCCCTTTTTCGAATATATTTCTATTAAATTATATATTTCTTTCACATCACTTGTAATTGCATTTGAAATTTGCATGATTTATCTCCTTACATGAAATATTTATAACTTTAAATGTATATTAATTCATAAATTTATATAATAATACACCCATCCATCCGAACACGTCAATTATTATTCTGAATTTTACATATACTTATTCCCCAAAAAAACAAGTCCTATATAAATCTATTTTGCTTTTTCAATATACAAGTCGATGCTATGAAAATAAAATAAGACCTCCTCTCCTTTTCTCCCTTTGTTTTCACATGGAATGGAACTAAAAAAGGCCCTGACCGCTTCTACGCATGATCGGACCCTCTCTCCCATGTAAAAAATGGTTTTATATTTCACTCAGTACTTTGTTTCGAATCCCGTATTGGTAATACTGTAGAATATTTAATTTCACGCAGCGCTAAGCTTGTCTGTATCCGTGTAATTCCCAGCTTATTCAGCTTCCTAATGAAACGCTCCAGTTCCTTTCGATCACGGTTCGCAACTTTTAATAAATAATCGTACTCCCCTGTTAAACAATGACATTCTAATACTTCGGGCATAGATTCTAGTTCTCTTTCTAACACTTCAAGCTTTTCAGATTGGTGGATATTTGTACTCATAAAAATAAAACATAATAAATCAAATCCAAGTTTTTCTTGGTTCAAAATTGCAACTTGCTTATCAATAAAGCCCTCACTTTCTAGCCTCTTGATGCGCGCGTGCATAGCAGGTGGCGACAAATTGACGCGACGAGCAAGTTCTGCATTGCTTACCTGCGATTCCTTTTGCAGAATATCTAAAATTTGGACGTCTAAATCATCTAACACTTTAATAACAGATGATTCCATAAAACCTCTCCTTTTCTTTGCTGACGATTCTTCGAAAAAATGCATAATACCTCTTATGAAATTGAATAAAATTCTGTAATTATAATAACTGAAAGAATATTATTTCTAATTTTATTCATTATACAAAATAATATATTAGATAACTAAGAAAAATGCTAAAATTATTTACAATTCATATTATGTAAATCCATTTGAATTTTCAATACATAAGTCGATGCTATGAAAAACAAAAGGAGACCTGTACTCGTTTTCTCCTTTTGTTTTCACTTGGCATGGGACAGGAAGAGGATCTGACCGCTTCTATGCATCGGCGGATCCTCTCTCCCCCCAAAAAGAAAGGGGTTATGCCAGGGTTTAAATTTGGATTTATATACTAATAAAAGGGGTTCCAAACTATGCCTTATTTTTATGTCTTTTTATTATTGTTAACAAGCTTATTATGGGGAGGAAACTTTGTCGTTGGAAAATCACTTGTCAATCATGCTTCTCCAATGACGCTGACAAGTTTAAGATGGATCATTGCGATTGTTTGTCTATTCCCAATTGTTTGGTTTAAGGAAAAGAAAATTTTCCCGCCGCGTGCTGCCATCCTTCCTTTACTACTCATGGGGATTACTGGCGTTGTTCTCTTTAATATTTTTCAGTTTTTAGCATTAGAACAAACATCAGCAACGAATGTAGGTCTTATTTCTACATTGAATGCTATTTCAATCGCACTATTTTCATCTTTATTCTTAAAAGAAAAAGTAAATGTACTTCAAATTCTTTCTATGATTCTTTCCTTTTTTGGCGTTATTCTCGTCCTTTCAAAAGGAAATATCGCACTTTTATTTTCGTTACATTTTAATAGCGGAGATTTATGGATGATCGCTGCAGTTTGTATTTGGGGCATCTATTCCGTTTGCAGCAAATGGGCAACTAAAACAACAACACCGATGATGGCAACCTTATACTCAGGAATTTTCGGTGTGATCCTATTGCTTCCATTTAACGTATCTACCTTTACTGTTTCTAATATCAATGCTTCCTTTATTACTTCCTTACTATACACAGGGCTCATTTCAACTGTAGTCTGTATGGTATTTTGGAATATTGGTGTTCAAAAGTTAGGAGCTACTACATCAGGAATCTTCCTAAACTTCAATCCAATTTTCACCGCCATTTTAGCCTTCCTTTTCTTAGGTGAAGAATTAACATGGATTCAAATTTTAGGTACGATCGTCGTTGTGACTGGCTGTTACTTATTTTCTCATTTTAAAACGGTTGTCACTCAAGCACGTACATCATTTGTACAAAATCACTAAAAAAATCGCCGTTATTCTACGGCGATTTTTTTATCCCTCTTGAATAAGCTGAAATTTCTGTCCTGCTCCTACATAAAATAATAACGGCACATCCTCTTCTACAACCATTCCCATTACATTCACTTTTTCATTTTCCGGTAAATCATTGATCGTTATCTGTATTTCTCCTGCATATCTACCGTACAATTCGTTATCAATTGTAATGCTTCCTATTTTTCTTTGAATGGTATTTATAGGTGGTAACATGACCGTGTTTCCTTCTCTTGATTCCACAGAACGAATGACATCACGCGCTGGATCAAGCCGGTTCGTATGTACGTTCTCCACTTTTTCTAGCACTTCTCTTTCACGAATAAGTGGTTTATAACGTATTGGAATCACTCCTTTCCGCGCACTAGAAATTTCTTTTACACTTTGCATACTCCCGCTTATATCCCCAATCAATACTTTATCGATAAAACAGTCTTGAACGAGTTCCAAATATGCTTCAAGGGGGCGCATATATCGATGTTTTTCTAACGTTGGCAGCCCTCCATATAACGGTCCTCTTTTTTCATCATCACCCGGAATAAAGGCCATCGTTTTTATTCCGCACGTATGTAAATATTGATTTTGTTTTTGTAAAAATGATTTCGAAAGTCCCGTTTCAGGCCTTGGATAAAAATTATGCCATGCTTCTACACAATCTACTTTTACATTTTCCTGAAGTAGTTCCTTCCAAAAGGATTCCGTAATTGTACTCGCATTTAACGCGATCTTCATTTTGTGTGATATACGTGCAATTTGCTTTGGATCTATACCGTAGTCTATGCGTAAGCCCGTAATCCCCCACGCTACTAACTGTTCCACATTTTCATATGTAATTCCTAAATACTCTAAAGACTTTGGAGAAACATCCACCATGAGTTCCATCTCATATTTTTCCGCTTGCTTCCCAAGTATTTGTATTAACTCTTTATAAGTTGTAGGATTGTCTTCTGGAATATGAAGAGAAGTAAAAATAGACGTAAAGCCGTATTCGCTTACCGTTTTCAACCATTTTTCTTGCTCCTCTACTCGATCTTTTGAAAGATATATGGAAACTCCTATCATAGTAATCTCTCCTTCTACTTATCATGAAAAAAAGAGAAAGGTATTCCCTTTCTCTATATGTTCTCTGCCATTTCCTCTTTAAACCCGAAGAAATACGTAAAGATAAAACCAGATACATAAGCAATGACAAGACCAAGAAAATATAATAAATATTTATTGTCAGCGATTAACGGAATTAACGATAACCCTGATACACCAATTCCAAGTGAAGCCGTTTTCATAACTGCTTGAAATGCACCGCCAACAGCAGCTCCTAAACAGGCAGTAAGAAACGGTTTTCCAAGTGGCAAAGTCACACCATATAATAAAGGTTCACCAATTCCTAAAAATCCAACTGGCAATCCACCTTTAATAACATTGCGAAGGCGTTTATTTTTTGTTTTCACATAAATCGCAATCGCTGCCCCTACTTGCCCAGCTCCTGCCATCGCTAATACCGGTAACAATGGCGTAGCATGTGTTTGATTAATAAATTCCATATGAATCGGTGTTAAACCGTGATGTAACCCTACCATAACGAGTGGTAAAAATGTTCCCGCAAGCACTGCTCCTGCAACCGCTCCGCCAACATCTAAAATGGCATTAATACCGCTTGTAATTCCATCAGTTAATACACCAGCTACTGGCTGAACGACTAACATCGTTACTAAACTCACAACTAATACCGTAATAAGTGGTGTCACAATAATATCAACTGCATTTGGCACTGCTTTTCGAACTTGTCTTTCCACTACAACCATAAGCCATGCTGCAAAGATGACAGCGAATAAGCCACCACGCCCTGGTACCAGTGCTTCACCAAATAGTTTCACATTCGCCATAGCTGGGTTGAAAATTAGGACGCCGGCAATTGCACCAAGTACTGGAGTTCCACCAAATTCTTTCGCTGTATTCCAGCCGACTAAAATACCTAAAAACGTAAATATACCGCCGCCGATTAAAAGTAACATTTGCAGCCATGTTGCATTTGGATCTGCACCTGCATTTTTTGCAAAGTTCGCAACCCCATTTATAATTCCTGATGCAACAAGTCCAGGGATTAATGGAATAAAAATGCTCCCTATTTTTCGTAAAAAGTTTTTCACTGGTGTATTATTTTTCTTCTTCATTGCTGATTTCATTTCTTGACCAAGGTCTTCAAGATGGTAATCAGCAACATCGCCAATTCGTAAGCCCGTTAAAGTTTCCATTTCTGCAGCTACTTTATTCACAGTCCCCGGACCAACTACGACTTGTAACGTTTCATCTTCAATAACGCCCATTACACCCTCGACTTTTTTCAAAAGTTCCATGTTCACTTTACTTTCATCATGAAGTGTTAGACGTAGTCTCGTCATACAATGTGCGATACCACGAATATTTTTTACTCCCCCAAGTTGCTCTGTAATTTCATTCGCCATCCGCTGTTCTTTCTTCATTTTAGAATCCCCCTCCCCTGTTTATAACGCCTTTTTCACAAACCCTTCCCCATCTGTTAATTTTTCAAGTGCTTCCCCATATTCACACTGCAGTAATATCATGACAATCGCAGCCTTCACATTATGATTTGCTTTTTCATAATATACCGCTGCTTCCTTATACTCTACTCCTGTTGCTTCCATAATAATTCGTTTAGAACGTTCAACTAACTTTTCATTTGTCGATTGAACATCAACCATTAAATTTTTATAAACTTTCCCTACTCCAATCATAGAGGACGTTGAAATCATATTTAGTACTAATTTCTGTGCAGTTCCAGCCTTTAAGCGTGTAGACCCTGTTAGCACTTCGGCGCCTGTTTCTACTTCCACGCTAATTTTTGCAAATTTACTAATTTCTGCTCCCGTATTACAAGAGATGCTAGCTGTATTTGCTCCAACAGAATTTGCATATTTCAATCCACCAATCACATAAGGGGTTCTGCCACTTGCCGCAATTCCAATGACAGTATCCTTATCATTTAATTGAATACTTTTTAAATCTAGTACAGCCAAATCTTCTCGATCTTCGGCACCTTCCATCGCTTTAGTAAGCGCTTTCATTCCTCCTGCTATAAATCCTTGAACCTGTTTCTCATCCGTCCCAAATGTAGGCGGACACTCAGCAGCGTCCAAAATTCCTAAACGTCCGCTTGTACCAGCTCCAATATAAATTAATCGGCCGCCATTTTTGAAAGACAAAATAACATCTTGCACAATGTTTTCAATTTGTTCAATCTCTTTTTCTACTGCTATAGCAACTTTCTGATCTTCTTGATTCATAGTTTGTAAAATTTCTTTTATACTCATCTCATCTAAATTCATCGTATTTTCATTTCGATGTTCTGTAGATAAATTTTCTAACATAATTTCACCTTCTTTGAAATTTAATTTCATACTTTCATTATAACTTTGAGAAATTTAAAATCAATGTCTCTTTATTATTTTATGAAATTTAATTTCTTTTTATAACAAATTTGTGTCTATACATGCAAAAAAAAGATGAGCTCCCCCATCTTTTTCCTTACTTTAATTTGCGTAATCGTACTGCTTCTGCTCTCGTTTCCATAAATTGATCCAAAACTTGATTGCCAATCTGATTAAATGTAATGACATACAAAGCATCAATCATATTTAATTGCGTCATTCTTGACGCAATACTTGCTATACGATAATCCTGCTCTACATCTGGCATACAAAGACGGATACATGATTCTTTATATAGCTGAGATGATTGATCTAACTTTGTAATCGCAATAACAGTTGCCCCTCGTTTCTTCGCATACCGCGCGAGTTCCAGTACATCCTTCGTACGACCAGAAGTTGAAATCGCGACAAATATATCTCCTTCTCTTAAATTTGTCACGAGCGGCAACATCATATGAAAATCGGGGAGCATGATTGCTGTAAAGCCAAGACGAGTAAATTTATATGCTCCATCCATTGCTGGTGCAGAGGAACCGCCCACTCCATAAAATAATATTTTTCCTGCATGCAAAATTGCGTCGGCTGCTTTTTCTAATTCCTTTTTATCAATTGCCGTAACGCTTGCCTCAATTGCAGCTTTATTTACATATGTAACTTTATTGAATAAATCAAACGGACTATCTTCTGTGTTCATCACCGAAAAATCATTAATATTATAATCAGCAATTGTTAATTCCCTAACAAGTGCTAGCTTAAATGCTTTAAAACTTCCTATACCAATTGTTTTACAAAAACGCACGACACTTGCTTCACTGGATCCCGCATTGCTAGATACTTCTTTTGTTGTTAAATTTGGAACAATCTCTGCGTTTTCCATTATGTATCTGGCAACCTTTTTTTCAGCTGGTGAAAATTGATCCATATAATTTTCAATTTTAAATAGTAATGTTGAAGCTTTCACCATCCAACCTCCATTTCTTGCGGTTGCTTTTATTTTTCATATCTTAATTCCATATCTTTTGAATCACAAAGATAAAAGACATCTTCACCGGGAGGATGAAAAACATTTACAGTTCGATCCCCTTGTTGATAGACCGTTCTTTCTCCTTCCGACCACTTCTTTTCCCATCCATTTATCCAAATTGCAAAGTCAGGTAACAAGGAAGTGTATCTATACCCTTCCGAATCATCCCCTGCAACATAAGAAGAAAAAACAGAAACAGGGAAGTCTTTCACTTTTGATTCTTTCCACAATGTAAAGGGTAGGCACATTACGAGAATTACAACGACACATATAACTTTTTTCCATGTAATCTTCATGTATTGCTCTCCTTTTCGTCCTATCACATACATAGATTTTAACATAATTACTCCTACTAATATCGCTTTTTAATATTATATAGGTGTCTCATATAACAACAAAACAGAAGCTGTCAGGCTCCTGTTTTTTGTCGTTATACAAAATACTTCTTCAATAATGGTGGCGTAATAATGGTTGTCAATATAACAACAATTACAATGGCTGTAAAATTCTCTTTCGCTAACAAATTCGCAGTTAGCCCATTTGCTGCAATAATAAGTGCAACTTCCCCGCGCGATACCATACCAGCCCCTATACTAATTGAAGATTTCAAATTAAATCCCGTTAACCTTGCTCCTAAACCAGACCCCACTAACTTTGTGAGAATCGCAATGATGGTCATGATCACAATAAACCACATTTGACTCCCAATCCCGTGAAAGGTGATCTCCATCCCAATGCTAACAAAAAAGACGGGTACGAAAATGGCATAAGCAATCGGTTCAATTTTATGTTCCACTTCATGCTTATATTCTGTTTGAGAAATTGCAATTCCCGCCGCAAAAGCTCCGATAATACCGGCAATCCCCATTTTTTCACTATAGTAAGCAAAGGAAAAGCAAATAATAAGCGCTGCACTAATTAACGCCTCTGACACACGGAGCGGCACCAACATTCTCATAATCCACGGAACAACTTTCCAACCAATGAAAACAATACTTACGAAAAAGATGATTTTCTTAGCAATGACAAGTGTAATACTCACATCTTGCGTACCTAGAAAACTCATAACAAAAGCTAACAAAATAACAACGATAACATCATCGAACACAGCTGCTCCGAGAATCGTCGTACTTTCTCGCGTGTTCATCTTCCCTAAATCCCGCAATGTTTGTACAGAAATACTCACCGATGTTGCACAAAGTAATAACCCTAAAAAAATGGCATTTGATTGTACCATCCCAAAAGCGAGACCCGCTAAATATCCACCAAGGAAAGGAAAAATAATTCCTCCCATCGCTACTGCAAATGAAGATTTTAAATTACGATTTAATTCTTCTAAATCCGTTTCTAACCCTGCCATAAACATGAGCAGCAAAACACCAATCGCACTTAGTTCATCGATCAGTTCAGAACTATCAATAATTCCAAAGACAGCAGGGCCAATAATAATTCCAATCATTAATTTACCTAATACCGATGGTTGTCCAAGTCTAACACTAATATCGCCCGCTAACTTCGTACAAAGCAAAATAACGACCAGTTCAAAATAAAACAGCATAGCATCTTCTCCTGCTTTACAAAATACGTATATTTTTAATAATAGTCTCTCCTCACAAACAAGATTTTATTTGTTACATTTTCATTTGACAAAATATTCTGAATTATAATAGAATTACTACAGCCATTCTATATTTGTCATAAAGCGAAACTTTAATTAGTGGGTTTTCTCCATCCCCCGCTGATTATTGATTTTCACCAATCGAGCTTTTACGGACAGTTTATTTCCCATATAGCTTCTAATTTTGAGGCAGGAGCATTACTGTCCGCAAATCGCGAGAGAAAAATACACAACTGTACCTCTATTTACGTATGAACTATTTTCCAGTGGACTCGCATTCTATTCGCAGTTGTGAAGATTGAAGTATGAGAGGAGATTCCAAATGAAGTCATTATTACGAAAGAAACCACTTACTACTGAATCACCTAGGCAATTACAAAGAACATTAACTGCACTAGATTTAACTTTTTTAGGAATCGGTGCTGTCATTGGGACAGGCATTTTCGTCTTAACAGGAATTGTGGCAGCTAAGCATTCTGGCCCGGGCATTATGCTATCTTTTCTTATCGCCGCATTTACTTGTGCTTGCGTCGCCTTCTGTTACGCCGAATTCGCTTCTTCTATCCCTATTTCAGGAAGTGTTTATACGTATGCGTATATGACGGTCGGAGAAATCGTTGCCTTCATTGTAGGCTGGTGTTTAATGCTAGAATACTTACTGGCTGTCGCGGCTGTCGCTGTAGGATGGTCAGGGTATTTACAATCGTTACTTCAAGGATTTAATATTCATCTTCCCGCCATCATCGCCTCAGCCCATGGCATGGGAAAAGGCGGATTAATCGATTTACCAGCTGTATGTATTTTACTTTTTATCACACTATTACTTAGCTTTGGTATACGTGAAAGTGCTCGTATTAATAATATTATGGTGTTAATCAAATTAGCGGTTATCATCGCCTTCATTGTAGCAGGTGCGAAATACGTAAAACCTGAAAACTGGACACCGTTTTTACCATTTGGATACGATGGTATCATTACTGGTGCAGCAACAGTATTTTTTGCTTTTCTAGGATTTGACGCAATCGCGACAGCAGCTGAAGAAACAAAAAAACCGCAGCGAGATTTACCAATTGGAATCATTGGTTCTCTTCTTATTTGTACCGTATTGTATATGCTTGTGTCCTTTGTTTTAACGGGGATGGTTCCTTACACACAATTAGATGTTTCTGATCCCGTTGCTTTTGCGCTGCATTTCGTTGGTGAAGACACAATTGCTAGTTTATTAGCTGTCGGTGCAATGACAGGAATGACAACTGTTCTTCTAGTCGTTATGTACGGACAAGTCCGTGTTTCTTATGCAATGAGCCGTGATGGGCTACTTCCAAAAGCATTAGCTCGCGTCAGTCAAAAGGCGAAAATCCCTTTATTAAACACATGGATTACTGGAATATTAGCCGCTTTATTAGCAGGATTACTCGACCTACACCTACTCGCAAATTTAGTGAACATCGGTACACTAACTGCCTTTACTTTTGTTTGTTTTGCTGTACTTATTTTACGTAAAACACATCCTGATTTAAAAAGAGGCTTCCGTGCACCATTTGTCCCGATATTACCAATCGTTGCGATTTGCTGTTGTTTATATTTAATGATCAACCTTTCGGCAACAACATGGATGGGCTTCGCTGTTTGGCTTGTCATTGGGCTATGTGTATATTTCCTCTACTCTAGACGTAATAGCCACTTACTTACAGACAAAAATAGCGATACGAAAAAAGAAGCATAAGAAAACAGCTCGCTTTAGTAGCGAGCTGTTTTCATTCTCTAATATGCTTTTTCGTTAACGTCTGTAGAATAGGAAATGCATCGATGCAAGCCGTAAACCATGCTCAATCTCCTAACGGTGAAGAATAGTTGATGATACCAACCATAACAACGATCACCATTACAACCAACTGATACACAAGCTTCCACTTTCGCATATCTATCCTCGGCTATTTTGTATCTTTCTTTTTCTTTTTCCACGCAGTTACACTATCAAAGAAAAAGTTAATAAATAACGTTCCTAATCCTGCTAATAAAAAAGTCAGTAAAAATAGCATCCATTTGCTTTTATCTTTGAATACGTAATATCCAACAAGGAGCACAACCACGATCCATACATATTCCAAAATTCTCTTTAGCTTTTTCTCTTCCAAATCATTCGCTCCCTTACCCTAGCTTTCTATTATTAGTATAACAAAAAAGAAGCTTGTCATCACAAGTTGTTGTTTATTTACACTCTTTTCAACAAGTTGCCTCGCATATTCAATACGCAACTACAGTTCATGCCTTACTATATATATCCATTTTGATTTTCCTGCATATAAGTCACAGCTATGAAGAACAAAAAGTGACCTGCACTTGTTTTCTCTCTTTGTTTTCACTTGGCATGGGGCAGAAAAAGGCTCTGACCGCTTCTATGCATGGCCGGATTCTCTCTCCCACCTAAAAAGAAAGGTTTTATGTCGATTTTTTAATTTGTACTTATATACATCCCTGCTGTGCAGAATAAAAAGTAAC
>NZ_JBALQK010000011.1:19538-20175 GCF_036965845.1 Bacillus sp. JJ1127
TTTTTAACTTGTATTTATACAGACTCCGTTTTATTTCTTTTTTTCATAATCTTATAGATTACAATCCCGATCACAGCAAAACAAACGATTCCTAATATCGGCAACATATACGGTTCAAGAACTTCGCCCGCTTTTTTCCAGTGAGGCCCTAACTTCATTCCTACATATATGTATAACGCCGTTAATGGTAGCATTGCCATAAATGTATATATACTAAATTGCCAAATATTCATTTTCGCCATACCGCACGGAACTGAAATAAGCGTCCGAATTCCAGGGATAAATCGTCCAGCAAAAGCCACAACGGGTCCATATTTCTCAAAGAAATGATCCGCTTTTTGAATCTGTTCTTCTTTTATGAAAAAGTATTTTCCATATTTCATTAACAATGGGCGACCTCCATAATAACCAAGTGCATACAAAGTTAATGGTCCTGTCGTTCCCCCAATTGTTCCAGCCAATACCGCTAACCAAAAATTCATATCTCCTTCATACACCCAGTAGCCAACAAGCGGTAAAACGATTTCGGCTGGAATAAACTCAAATGTTAGAGCTGCAATAACCCCCAAATAAGAAAATTGCTTTAAATATTCAATGATATCCAAAATAAGCTGCTCCATATTTTTAACCTCTATCC
>NZ_JBALQK010000011.1:20212-22390 GCF_036965845.1 Bacillus sp. JJ1127
CCTCTATCCTTTATTTAAGTCATATTTTTCTTGTAAATGCGGTGGCGCCATTTTTACAATGCGTTGCAAAATAAATATTGCGACAGCAACATCATCTAACACGCCAAAAGCAAACAGAAAGTCAGGAATGAGATCAAATGGAAATACAACATATCCAATTAAAAAACCAATGGATAATATCTTTTTCTGCATAGGGACTTCTTTTGAGGTAAAAAAGTCATATAAAAATGGAATGAAACGTCGAAAATGAAGCATAAATCGAAATCTGCTTATAAATTTTTTCATTTATCATATCTCCTTTTTTGTATACAAAAAGGACCTTTACCAAATATGATAAAGGTCCTAAAAAAGACAATAAGGGGCCTTTACCATTGGTGGTAAAGGTCTCACTAACAACAAAAACGTTGCCAATAAAGCCGAGGGTTTCTCCCTGTAATGACGACTTTATTGTAATAAGTTACTCCCCTTTATATACACAATTTTATAAAATCACCTTAAAATATTTGACGGAACTTGTCAACTTTTTATTCTGGTAATGACTGATACATGCTTGCTATTGCTTTTATTTCAGAGTCTGGTGCCGGAGATAACTGGTAATATCCTCTCTTCACCATATACTGCCAAATATCATAAGCATGACGACTACTGTTTAAAAAAGCATTTTCTAACAAAGTTCTTAACTGTGGATTGGCACATTCTAATAAAGAACCTGCATAGTTGAATGCAGCAGATTTTTGAGTAAGTAGATATCCAATCGCAATTGCTCGATCAGAAGGAGGTTGTCCAGTCATACTTGGTGTAACTGGCAAATACTCTTTTGAAGGTGCTTGTATATAAGAGGATAGTACTGGATTTAGTTTAGCTAATTGACATTTTGAGACATTTGGAATCGAATCGTTTTGTACAAATTCTAGTTTCAAATTATAATCCTGTACGTGAAAGGGCAAATGTTGTTGTAATAGTTGTTTTAAATCCGGATCTTGTGCTTGTTTTATATATGTAGACATTGTATTAATCGTATTGTAACAACCCATAATCAGTTCACTTAAATCACGTAACTCATGTGTCGCTAACTGCATGTATGAATCCTCCTTCTTTAAGCGTCTGTTTAGTTTCTCCCAAAATGTAAAAAATAAAAGAAATGTACATGAATTTTCTTAACACCATATACCTATCCACCTTCTTTTTATAAACGAACAAAAAGCCACATAATGCGGCTTTTTACCTGCTCCTATAGAGGGTTACATTTTGGTATCTCTAATCCAGATGATTGGGCTAATTTTAATAAATAATAACATTCCTCTCTTGCCATATGGTCTGCCATTCTTGCAGATAATGAGCTTAATATTTGCTCAGCTAGTTCTAATTCTTCTAATTCATGCAGAAAATGTGAAAATAAATTCAGTTCCAATGAAACATCTTTCGTAAATTTCTTCAAAGCCGGAAAATGTTTCAGTTCTGTACGTAAATATCCCGTCATTTCCACAGCTCTTAAATAAAACTGCTCAAAATGTTTCTCATACAACTTACTTTTCTCTTTCAATCGTTTCTCTACAAGATCCAATTCACCTAAAATCGCACCAGCGTGACCAGCCGCATCCGTTAACCAAACAAGATGATAATGTAATTCATGAAAAATAGGCGGTACTTCTCCTTTTATCAAATAATCTAATACCGTTATATACTCTTCTACTTCATTTACCATATGATTAAGAAAAGTTGGAGTAAAGTGGATAACAACTTTTCCTTCCAATTGCTTTTGTATAATACTCAACTTAAATTGTCTAATCTCCTCCGCCGCTTGTTTGGCATCTTTCGCAAATGCAATTAAATTAGCTGTATGAACACGATTTAACAACTCATGAAATTGCTCTATAAAATGACGGGCCCTCTGAATATCTTCAGTCTCTGTTGAAGACAAAGCATCTAAAATAAATTGTCCATGATCCCCAAGCACTCTGAGCCAAAATTTATGTTCAAACAATGCGCTTTCTTCATAACTTCTATCCATTCTCCTTCTCTCCTTACAGCATGCATTTCATGCCAATAAAATATTTCCATATAAATCCGTTTTGTTTTTTCGACATCTACATCCCTGCTATGCAGGATAAAAAGTAACCTACACTCGTTTGCTCGCTCTGTTTTGACTTCGTATGTGGCAGAAACAGGCCCTGACCG
>NZ_JBALQK010000011.1:22442-22715 GCF_036965845.1 Bacillus sp. JJ1127
AATTGATGTATATATATCACATGAATAGACAATAACCCCCTCATTGATTATGCTCATTACTTTCAATTTGAAGTGTATGTTGATCTGGATCATGAACAATAATCACTGCACCTTCATCACAATACTCTATTCGATAGAATTCTAACTTTTTCTTTACCTTTTCTATATCAGAAATCGAAAAGGTAATCCTTTTACATGAAGGTAAATCTTCCGTAACCTCTCCCCTTCGATTTTTGTTTACTACAAAACAAATCCTTGTCGAACCAATGTCAT
>NZ_JBALQK010000011.1:22734-25280 GCF_036965845.1 Bacillus sp. JJ1127
TACATCTAATTGCGGTCTTTGTGAACTAGGATATAATCCTAGAATGCCTTCATAAAAATATAATGTTTCTTTTAAATTTCTTACTTTTAATACAATAGAGCTTGTAATATGCTTCACGTGCATTTCCCCCCTGTACCTATTAGTTTTTCTATATGTGTCATAAAAGGTGATTATGTCTGAATACAGTATATAGTGATGAAGTTTTTAGTTTTATATAAGGAGGTTCTGTCATGAATAAGTATATGAAATCGTATACACCATACCATGGTCCAAAAGATCCTTGTCCTCCTATCGGGAAAAAATACTATTCTACTCCTCCTAATCTATATTTAGGATTTCAACCGCCAAATTTACCACAGTTCTCCCCAAAAGAAGCTTTAAGAAAAGGTACTTTATGGCCTGTTTTTTATGATTATTACGAAAATCCATACAAAAAAGGGCGGTGAACATAATCGTGGCTCAATCATTACCAGAAGAGTATTATCAATGGATGGAAGAACTGCAAGAACTCGACTTTGTACTAGTTGAACTAACACTGTATTTAGATACACACCCTGATGATGTTACATCTATTAATCAATTTAATGATTTTTCTTATAAACGACGATTGTTACGGCAAAAAATCGAAGAGAAATATGGACCCCTTCAGCAATTTGGGAATAGCTATTCTAAGGCTCCGTGGGAATGGAGTAAAGGTCCGTGGCCATGGCAAATTTAAAGGAGAAGAACTATGTGGATATATGAAAAAAAATTGCAATATCCTGTAAAAGTAAGTATGTGCAATCCAGCACTCGCAAAATTGTTAATTGAACAATACGGCGGTGCAGATGGAGAGTTAGCTGCCGCACTTCGCTATTTAAATCAACGTTATAGCATTCCTGATAAAGTAATTGGTTTACTTACAGACATCGGTACCGAAGAATTTGCCCACCTTGAAATGATAGCGACAATGGTCTACAAACTAACAAAAGATGCGACGCCTGAGCAAATGAAAGCAGCCGGACTTGATCCTCATTATGCCGACCATGATAGCGCCCTACATTATCATAATGCAGCTGGTACACCATTTACAGTCACATATATACAAGCAAAAGGTGATCCTATTGCTGATTTATATGAAGACATTGCTGCTGAAGAAAAAGCAAGAGCGACATATCAATGGCTCATCAATTTATCAGACGATCCTGATATAAATGATAGTTTACGTTTTTTACGAGAACGTGAAATCGTTCATTCCCAACGTTTCCGCGAGGCGGTCGAAATTCTAAAAGAAGAACGTGATCGCAAAATTTATTTTTAATTCCACTACATACACATATCATATCGGTATGTGTATTTTTTATCCTCATTGCCTCCCTTTCTTTCAAGAGTAACATCCTCTCTATTCAAACTATAAATAGTATAATTATTCGATTTGACGCATTAATTTCTATTTTTTCAAAATTCCCTATTGCTTTATGGTCATCAGACCTTTAAAATAAAAACAGTTACTTGACAAATTGTTTGAATTTTCGACAAAATACTTCTTAGGAGGATTTTCTATATATGCGTAACACTTTAAAACCATCGCAAATTCTTTCCATTAGTTTATTGCTATTTGCGGTTTTTTTCGGCGCTGGTAATATGATTTTCCCGCCACTTCTCGGGCTTTCTTCAGGAGAAAATATGTGGGTTTCTATTTCAGGGTTTATTATTACAGATGTAGGTTTATCCCTATTAGCAATAGTTGCTGTTGCTCTTGCAGGTGGTAGCTTTAAGAATTTAGCGAGCCGTGTTCATCCAAAATTCGCAGCAGTACTAGCCATTATTATTTATCTTTCAATCGGTCCGCTATTTGTTATTCCACGAACGGGATCTGTTTCTTATGAAGTTGGGATCGCACCACTTTTCCACGATCATTGGTATTCTATGTTAATTTTCACTTTTATTTTCTTTACGATCGTCTACTTTTTATCATTAAATCCATCTAAATTAGTTGATCATATCGGAAAAATATTAACACCGATTTTACTTGGAATTATTGCTGTTATGGCAACGAAAGCAATCCTTTCACCTACGGGATCATTTGTAAATCCTGTCGGCGATTATAAAGAAATTCCATTTTTCAAGGGATTTTTAGAAGGATTCTTAACACTAGATGCAATTGGTGCTCTCGTTTTATCAACAATCGTCGTAAATGCAATTCGCCAAAACGGTGTACAAGAAAAGGCATCCATTGCTAAATACACAATTATTTGTGGAAGTATTGCCGCTTTTTTCTTAACAATTGTCTATTTCTTACTTGGATATATCGGTGCATCAAATGGAAGCCTAGGGCAATTTGAAAACGGCGGCCAACTATTAGCAACTGTTATGTATCAATTATTTGGGACAAGCGGTAACATCATGCTAGGCATTGCCATTGTATTCGCTTGTTTAACAACAGCAATCGGTGTTGTTAGTGCTTTCGCAAACTATTTCACAACTATATTAACAAATGTTTCTTATAAGAAACTTGTATTATCTGTTTGTATCTTTAGCTTTATCATTTCAAACTTAGGTTTAAG
>NZ_JBALQK010000011.1:25286-25840 GCF_036965845.1 Bacillus sp. JJ1127
AATCACATTACCTGTGTTAATTATTCTTTATCCAATTACAATCATTTTAATTTTTGTATCATTCATCGATAAATACACGAAGCGTAAACCTTCTGTATACATCGGTGCCATGATTGCCGCATTTATTATTAGCTGTATTCATGCACTTGATAATGTGGGAATGATCCCAACTGCCATTGCATCCATCGTAAGTACCATTCCTCTTTACAAATTAGGAATCGGCTGGATTATTCCGGCAATTGTTGGCGGTATCGTAGGATACTTTATTCCTCAGACGCAAACAGCAGGTGAAGTTTCTACTAAATAAAAAAGAAGCAAGCATTTATACAGAAATGCTTGCTTCTTTTATTTTCTATCACTTAATACAGCTAGTTGAGCGCTTGTTTGTAGCAGTTACAAAGACCGGACAAGACGGAACCCAAGGTCGTCTATGCAAAATGACGGATGGCTACGACGACACGAAGCCCCACAGCCTCTAGCCTCCTCAGCCCAGCTACCTCCTCGAAAAATTCGGTAGGAGCCATACACTTGTTCATCATATAAATCCATTTTAA
>NZ_JBALQK010000012.1:0-5913 GCF_036965845.1 Bacillus sp. JJ1127
ATGTGAAAGAATACCCAATATGTAAGTTTTATTTATAATTATAATTTTCTGTATTTTTTAAAAAATATGTAGTTTAGAGATAAATGAAATTTATCGCTATTGAAAAATAATAATTGTAAATGTATTTTATTATGTGAAATTATGGGTATTTTTAGCATGATAAGCCCTTTAAAAAGGAATAGAGGGTGTGCATAGTAAGGGATTATATTGAAAATGGGGTTTCTACTAATGAGTCTACTAATGAAAAAAGAAATGAATGAAGAAAAGAAAAAAGTATTGAATCAAACGTTAGGAGCATTCGATTTAACTCTTTTAGGGATTGGAGCAATTATTGGGACTGGTATTTTTGTATTAACAGGTATTGTGGCAGCTAAACATGCTGGACCTGCAATTGTATTATCTTTTGTATTGGCCGCAATTGTTTGTGCGTGTGTAGCACTTTGCTATGCTGAATTTGCCTCTACTGTCCCAGTATCTGGTAGTGTATATTCTTATACGTATATCACATTAGGAGAAATTTTTGCTTTTATAGTCGGTTGGTGTGTAATGTTAGAGTATTTATTAGCAACATCTGCAGTAGCCGCTGGGTGGTCTGCTTACTTCCAATCACTACTTCTAGGATTTCATATTAAAATCCCTGCTCTTTTTGCCTCTGCACCGGGTATGGGGAAAGGTGGAATCATTGATCTACCAGCAGTTTTTATTATTTTAATTGTTACATTTTTATTGAGTCGTGGTACGAAAGAGAGTGCTCGTATTAACAACATAATGGTCATTATTAAACTTGCTGTTATTTTAGGGTTTATTATTGTAGGTGGACAGTATGTAAAACCAGATAATTGGCAGCCATTTCTTCCATTTGGATTTCACGGCGTTATTGGAGGAGCGGCTACTGTATTTTTTGCCTTTTTAGGTTTTGATGCAGTTGCTACAGCTGCTGAAGAAGTTAAGCGCCCGCAACGTAATGTTCCAATAGGTCTTCTTGTATCGCTGTGTATTTGTACAATTCTGTATATTGGTGTTTCATTTGTTTTAACTGGAATGGTACCATTTACTGAACTGAATGTAGCTGACCCAGTCGCATATGCACTACGTGTTGTTGGAGAGGATAAAATTGCTGGCTTGTTATCAGTAGGAGCGATTGCCGGTTTAACTACAGTTCTGTTAGTAGCGATGTTTGCTTTTGTACGAGTATCTTATTCCATGAGTCGTGATGGATTACTTCCAAAGAAGCTTTCAAGTGTGCATAAACGTTTTCAAACGCCGTTCTTTAATACGTGGATTGCAGGGGGGATTGCTGCAATTTTAGCAGGGTTTGTAGATCTAAACCTATTAGCGAATTTAGTGAACATGGGAACGATAACAGCTTTTATATTTGTATCTATTTCGGTAATTGTACTGCGAAAAACAAAGCCGAATATTGCAAGGCCATTCCGTGCACCATTGGTTCCCTTTTTACCTATAGTGTCAATAATAAGTTGTATGTATTTAGCTTTTAATCTTTCCCAAGTAACTTTAATTAGCTTTGGTGTTTGGATAATGGTAGGTATTTTGATTTATTTTGTATATGCTAGAAAACATAGTAATGTAAGAAAAGGGAACAATGCATAAAATGAAATTTCAGTGCAAGATAAGGATTTGAAATAATAGCTGTAGGATGGAAAGATGACTTGTTTACAAGTAATTCTTTATCGTCTACGGCTATTTTTATGTGTGAATATATAAATACAGGTTGAAAAATCAACCTAAAAACCCCTTTCTTTTTAGGTGGACGAGAGCATCTGGCCATGCATAGAAGCGGCCAGGAACATGCAAGGGGAGAAAGCGAGTGCAGGTCATGCTTTATTCTGCTCATCATACTTATAAAGTGACTAGGAAAATTACATATACGTTGCCAATGAGGTAATTCCATATTAATTTATGGTAAATTCTCACAACTAATAATTGTTTATTGACATCTAAAATGTAAAGACCTATACTTTTGTTAGTGATTTAAATGATAATGATTTTCAATATTAGTTAAGTTACATTTAATGGGAAGTTGCTGATATATAGAAATGAGGGGTTAGAATGAGGTGGAAAGTACATACCTTTTTACTAGTTATGTTATTAGGTTTCATAAGTTTTCCATTCCGTGGGTTTGCTGCAACAGCGGCAGATGATTTAGGAAAAGCAAATAAATCTGTTATACAAGCGCTTCAGCTTGTACAAGAAGGGGATATAAATGGAGCTTCCAAACAATATGAAGCTTTTAGGTCCACATGGCTTTCCATTGAGGAGGGAATCAAAAAACAATCTTCACAAGCGTATCGCGATATTGAAGATGTAATGGGGCAGGTGCAATTTGCGTTTGCTCAACAACCAGCAAATAAAGAAAAAGTAGAGACAGCACTTCAAAAATTAAAGAACGTAGATGATAAATTTATTACCGGTAAATTCTCTACTACATCTACTCAAAAAAACGAGGGAGATACAAAAAAAGCGGATATAGCCAGCTTGATTGCTCTTTTAGATGATTCGCTTTCCAAAATCGACAATCATGATATTGAAGGAGCGAAAAAGGATATTGAGACATTCCGCTCCTCATGGTTGGATGTAGAAGGCGTAGTGTTGACGCAGTCCTCCAAAATATATGGAGATGCTGAGCGTGACATGGTTACTTCGTATGCGATGCTTTCTTCAGATTCTCCTGATATAACAGGGGCTAAAAAAACAATCAAAGAAATGCGGAATTACTTAGCGCCGCTTGTTGAGAAAACGAGCTATAACATGTTAGATGCGACTACTATTCTGTTACGAGAAGGATTAGAAGGGTTATTGGTCGTTGTAGCGTTGCTCGGTTTCTTGAAAAAGGCTGGTCATGAAGAAAAGAGCAAATGGATTTGGATTGGTGTTGGAGCAGGGCTTGGCGTAAGTATCATTCTTGGTGTGATTGTGAATATGCTCTTCTCCGCAGGGGCATTTGGGAATAATAACTTTCTCATTGCTGGATGGACGGGGATATTTGCTGCGGTGATGCTCATGTATATGAGTTATTGGCTTCATAGTAAATCCAGTATTGCAGAGTGGCAACGGTATATTCGTACCCAAAGTACAAAAGCATTGGATACGGGAAGTTTGTGGTCATTAGCGATCTTGTCATTCCTTGCGGTATTTCGTGAAGGAACAGAAACCGTATTATTTTTCATTGGTATGGCATCTTCTATTAAGATATCGAGCCTGCTAATAGGCATTGCGATTGGAATCTTTGTACTTATCATCCTATCGTATTTAATTTTAAAGGTAGGCTTGAAAATTCCGATGCGTCCATTCTTCTTAGTTTCAAGTATTCTTATGTTTTACTTGTGTTTTAAATTCACAGGAATGGGTATTCATGGCTTGCAACTTGCTGGATTATTGCCAGCTACGCACCTTTCAATCCCAACTATAGACTTTTTCGCGATTTATCCATCATGGGAAAGTACAATCCCACAAGTAATTCTTCTTGTTGTCGCAGTAATACTTGCAATATGGAATAAGAAAAAAGATACAAAATTAGAACAACAACAAAAACAGGCATAATAGGAGGAAACAATATGAAATCTCGTAAACTAATTTTTCCAGTTATAGTAGCAACTTCCCTAGCATTGGGTGCTTGCGGAGCGACAGGAGAAAAGAAAGCTGAAAGTACGAAAACTACGGAGCAGGCGTCTGAGAAAAAAACAGTCTCCATTGCTGATGGGGCAGCTAGCATGAAACAAACAGTGAGCGATTTGAAAGCTCAATTACAGGCAAATAATGCTGCTAAAGTAAAAGACGATGCAGAACAATTAGAGAAAACATGGCAAACGTTTGAAGATACAGTAAAAGAAAAGAATGCGGATTTATATGAAAAATTAGAAACACCGCTTCATACAATCGAAGCAGGTGCAAAGGTTGAACCGCTTGACGTACAAACCTTAAATAAAGCAGCAGAAGATTTAGATACTGTGTTAACCGAAGTAGGGAATTTAAAATAAGAGTAAAAAAGAAAGCATCTTATCGAATAAGGTGCTTTCTTTTTTGGCTTAATAATATACAAAAATAAATTCTATAAATTAATTTGTTTCTGCTGCCAAGATGATTTCTATCGTTATTTATTTAATCTCATAAGTTATTTTCTGATTTCTTGTTTTTATAATTTAAAACTCTTATAAACTAATTTTTCTTCATACCATGGATTTAAATGAATGAGTACCTCATATACTCCTGAATCCTGTTTCATAATCGTTGTTTTTATTTCTCTACAAATATCGTGTCCTTGCTGGATACTTAAATGTGCAGGGACACTAATCCTAACATCAACTAAAATATAGTGACCGTGGTCGCGAGCTCGTATTCTATCAATTCTTTTCACAAATGGATGTGCTTGAATTATTTTCTTATATTCACCACGTTTTTCAGTAGGAAGACCACCTTCCATTAATATATATACAGCTTCTTTCCCCATACCGAATGCAAGCTTTAAGACAAAAAAGGAAACAATGATTCCAGCTAATGGGTCACCATAAGCTGCATATGGGATTGGATATATATTGTTTAGTAAAGCGATCCCAATTCCAATTACAGCCGCAATAGAAGCATAAACATCAGCGAGATGGTCGTAAGCGGTTGCGATAAGACCTTTACTATTTACTTGTCGACCAATTCGGATTGTATATACATATAAAATTTGTTTCCAGACTAAAGAAACAATAGCTGCTATAAAAGCAATCATGTGGGGTTCCGTTGCTGGATGAAATAATGCTTTTATTGATTCATAAGACATAAATAAAGCTGCGAGAATTAAAATAATAGCTACAATTCCTGAGGAGATGACTTCAGCTTTTCCATGACCATACGGATGGTCCTCATCAGCAGGTCGGTTTGAAATTTTCATTGACCCTAAAGATGCTACAGATGCTACCACATCAGCAGCATTATGAATACCATCAGCTAATAACACCTGACTCTTGAAAAGGAACCCAACTATAATTTTAATAAAAGTTAAAAGTACATTACTTATTACACTAACCCATGCTGCTAACAAAGATGATTTACGGTTTTCATTCATGTCTGTATGCTCCTTTCTTATATTGTTTTTATGTTTTGTTCATAAAATATAATCAGCAGATTACAGTTTAAATCACCGATCCATTGTCAAGATATTCTTTAGAAAAACACAATACATTTCAGCGCATTTAAAGTCCTTTCATACATTACCAAATAATAAGTGGGTGGGTCTATACAAACATTTTTGCCTAACAATATACATTTAGATTACGACTTACTTTGTTTCTTATATCCTCATTTTTTTGCCTAATACAAAAAATCATGATATCAAATTGTTATGATTTTTCTCATATGATTTAACGAGTATTTTCATTTTTTATGTACAGCTTGCTTGTACGATTTCCGGCTATGTTGTGATGACACAGTTGTATCTAGTGGTTTAGGAAATGTAATTATGTAAGTCAGTGATAGGGATTAAATTTGATATAGAGATTGTTTCATTTTGCGCAATATTTACCCATCTCAAAAGTGAGGTGAAAATTAATAATGCTCATAAAATGTATATATATTGTGTATGAGTATCATTGCTTTTTCGATGATAGGAATTGATAAACGTAAAGCAGTGAAAAAGCAATGGTGTACTCCAGAGAGTACATTATTTTTAGTGTCGGTGGCTGGAGGAGCGATAGGGGCGTGGATTGGAATGTATGTTTTTCACCATAAAATTCATAAAAATAAGTTTAAAATTGGTGTACCGATTCTTGTTGTTATGACCTCATATGCTTTATGGGTGATTTAGGTCTATTTGCTTAATTAGGCGCTATATTCTTTAGCTAGAGTTAATGTTACGAATTAGGTTTCTATGTATACATCAATTAAAAAAACGACATAAAACCCCTCTTT
>NZ_JBALQK010000012.1:5966-20131 GCF_036965845.1 Bacillus sp. JJ1127
TGAAAATGGATTTATATATGTCTAAAAGGAATTTAGCTGTTTTCTATTAGATTTTGAAGTACATATTATTATGAATAAGTAAGGCTTTTGAAAATATGATTACATTGTCGAAAAGGATAGGTAGAGAATATTTGTAAAGATTTACAGGTGCATCTTATAATGAAGAGAAAAAGAGAAGAGGAGAAAAGAGAAGATGGAGAGTCAAAAAGCACTGCAAAGAAAAGGAATTTTATATGCGGCCGGTGCTTATATGATGTGGGGGATTCTTCCGATTTATTGGAAATTAGTGGAGGGAGTTCCGGCTGAAGAAATATTAGCACATCGCATTGTTTGGGCTTTTGTTTTTATGCTGCTGATTTTGGGGATATCGAAGCGATTTAGTCAATTTTTGGGTGAGCTTGTGAGCCTTTTTAAACGTCCTAAACTATTCATTTCGTTAACAATTGCTTCCATTTTGATTAGTGGGAACTGGTTTGTGTACATATGGGCTGTAAATCATAATCATATCATTGAAGCGAGCCTTGGTTATTATATTAATCCTCTTGTGAGTATTTTACTTGGTACCATTGTATTGAAAGAAAAACTAAACTTTTGGCAATATGTTGCAGTTGGTTTAGCTGGAGTAGGGGTTATTATTTTAACGTTACGATATGGATCGATTCCATGGATCGCCCTCTCACTTGCTTTTACATTTGGATTATATGGATTAACGAAAAAATTACTGAATTATGATGCGATGATTGGTCTTACGATGGAAACAATGATTGTTACACCATTTGCGGTTCTTTATTTGTTTATGGTTGGGGAGCATGGTTTTGGTTCGTTTGGTTCTATTTCGACTACCTCAACATTACTGTTACTAGGAGCTGGGGCTGTTACAGCATTGCCGCTTCTTTATTTTGCTAAGGGGGCACAACTTATTCCGCTGTATATGATAGGCTTCTTGCAATATATTGCACCAACTATTAGTCTTATTTTAGGTGTTTTTGTGTTCCATGAGCATTTTACATCTGCTCATATTATGGCATTTTTCTTTATTTGGATTGCGTTATTTGTATTTTCGATAGCAAAAACACAATTTCTATTAAAAAAGCAACCGAAGTTTCTTAAAAATAAATCAGCAAAAGTATCATAAATGCGTAGTATTTTCTACGCATTTTTCTTTATACTTATAATATAGAATTTCCATTACAGTAAGTAGGGAGATGGAAATATGGAAACAATTTTACATAATGATCCACTTATGGCAGCTGTACTATCCTGGTTTTTAGCGCAGTTAACAAAAGTCATTTTTAAATTAGTAAAGACGGGAGAATTTGATTTTGCACAGTTTTTTGCTTCTGGCGGCATGCCAAGTTCTCATTCTTCAACTGTTACTGCATTGGCAACAGGTGTTGGAATGGTGGAAGGGGTAACGAGTACAGTGTTTGCTGTGGCCGTTATTTTTGCCATTATTGTCATGTATGATGCGTCAGGAGTAAGGCTTGCGGTAAGCAAACAGGCAAAGATTTTAAATGATTTTTTTCACGGTAGACAAACAGAATATAAGAAGTTAAATGAGCTGGTCGGACATACACCTTATCAAGTTGTTGTTGGGGCTATTTTAGGAATTGTTGTTGGAATTGGATATTGTTTATGAGCAGAACGTGGATTTTTACATGTTCTGCTTTTATTTGTTTCATACATAATTGTTTACGAATCGGAATATCGTATACGGATTTAGAAAAGGTGGGTGAAGAGCGTGTTACTATATGAAAAAGTACGTGAGGAAGTTGAGCGGAAAGTTACTGCACTTCGGACGATGCAGCAACAAGACGGAACATGGCGATTTTGTTTTGAAGGCTCACCATTAACGGATTGTCATATGATTTTTTTACTCAAATTACTAGGTCAAGATAAAGAAATAGAGCCGTTTGTTGCAAGACTAGCATCTCTTCAAACAAATGAAGGGACTTGGAAATTATACGAAGATGAACCTGTTGGTAACTTGTCCAATACAATTTTGGCATATGCGGCTTTACTTGCCTCTAGAAAGTATACAAAAGAAGACATAAATATGAAACGGGCTGAAGCATTTATTCGTGAACGAGGAGGTATTACACGCTCCCACTTTATGACGAAGTTTTTACTAGCACTTCATGGGGAATATGAATACCCTTCGTTATTTCACTTTCCAACGCCAATTTTATTTTTGCCCGAAGATTCTCCACTCAGTATATTTGAGCTAAGTAGTTCTGCACGTATTCACCTCATTCCGATGATGATTTGTATGAACAAACGATTTACCGTATCAAAAGCAATACTTCCTAATTTAGATTATATTTCAGGAGGGAGTAAGAAGCAGTGGTTTCGTGAAGAACGCTCGCCATTGTTCCAAACCTTGCTTGGAGATGTGAAAAAGTTTTTATCGTATCCCTTATCATTGCATTATAAAGGATACAATGAAGCTGAACGTTTTATGGTTGAACGGATTGATACAAATGGTACATTATACAGTTATGCTAGCGCTACATTTTATATGATTTATGCATTGCTTGCACTAGGGCATAGAGTTCAGTCTCCATTTATCACTAGAGCAGTAACGGGATTGAAATCTTATGTATGGAACATGGAAACCGGAAGTCATTTGCAAAATTCACCGTCTACAGTATGGGATACAGCGTTGCTAAGCTATTCTTTACAAGAAGCGAATGTATCCCAGAATACTCATATGATTCAAACAGCAACAGAGTATTTACTAAAAAGGCAGCAAAATGAGAAGAAAGATTGGAGTGCACATGCTCCGTCACTTGATGCTGGAGGCTGGGGATTTTCAGATATTAATACGACAATCCCAGATATTGATGACACGACAGCTGCCTTGAGAGCATTGGCACGGAGTCGAGAAGGAAATCAAAGAGTACAAGAAGCTTGGGGGAAAGGTATTGATTGGGTGAAGGGATTACAAAATATTGATGGGGGCTGGGCGGCTTTTGAAAGAGGTGTAACAAATCGTTTATTTTCTCATTTACCTCTTGAAAACGCAGATGATATGATCACAGATCCATCTACGGCAGATCTTACAGGTAGAGTATTAGAGTTTTTTGGAACGTATGCTCCACATGAATTAAAAGGTGACCAAAAGAATCAAGCAATCAAATGGTTAATGAATGCACAGGAGAAGAATGGATCGTGGTATGGGAAATGGGGGATAAGTTATATATATGGTACTTGGGCCGTTCTTACAGGTTTACGGGCAATAGGAGTTTCTGCTACTCATCCTGCTTTACAAAAGGCAGCTGCATGGTTAGAGAGTACGCAGCATAGCGACGGGGGCTGGGGTGAGTCTTGCCGAAGTAGCGTAGAAAAAAGGTTTGTTTCGTTACCGTTTAGTACCCCGTCACAAACAGCATGGGCGCTCGATGCACTTATTTCTTATTATGACGCAGAAACGCCAGTCATTCGAAAAGGAATTTCTTATTTACTCGAGCATTCTGCCGAGCATGAAGAATACCCCACAGGAACAGGGTTACCATCCGGCTTTTATATTCGCTATCATAGTTATCCTCATATATATCCATTACTTACTTTTGCACACTATATAAAAAAATATAGAAAATAAACCGAGAAATTGTCTCGGTTTATTTTTGTGGATAGTAGGTCCCAATTGAAAAGAATAAGGAACTAGGAGGTAGTACCTTATTTTTGTGTTGATTGGCGTTTTTGACGTGCATCGGCTGCATCTGCACGGGCATTTGCTTCTAAGTCATCGTGGTCAGCGAGTTCACGAGAAAACTCTACATCAATGCCATCAGAAACTTGTTTTCGATTTAGGTTCTTTTTGTTCATTCGACACAATCTCCTTGTGTGTTATGCTGTATTGCAACTTTAGTTTGACACAAATAGACTTTTTTATACAAAAAGGATTTAGAAAGGAAAAAGCCGAAATATATAGTATAAGTGATAGAAATGGGGGGAAAGTAATGGACTTTTTAAATGGGAGAACAGCTGTTGTAACAGGAGCTGCGCAAGGGATAGGGAAAGAAATTGCTAGTACTTTCGCAAAATTAGGGGCAAAGGTATTAATCAGTGATGTAAATGAAGAGAAATTAAGAGAAACAACAAATGAATTAGTAGAACAAGGATATAAAGTAAGTTTGTATGCTTGTGATGTAAGTAATCAAAGTGAGGCGAAATCATTAATTGAATATGCAGTTCAAACATTTGGGGGATTACATATTTTGGTTAATAATGCTGGGGTTACAAGGGACGCGATGTTACACAAAATGGAGAAAGCGGCATGGGAACAAGTAATGCAAGTGAATTTAACAGGAGTATTTTATTGTATGCAACCAGCGTTACTTTATATGAGACAACAACAATATGGACGTATTATCAACATTTCTTCTATTAGCTGGCAAGGAAATATCGGTCAGGCGAATTATGCAGCAACGAAAGCTGGGGTCATCGGTTTAACAAAAACAGCAGCGAAAGAGGGAGGAGGATTTGGAATTACTTGCAATGCAATTTGCCCAGGAGTTATAGATACAAATATGACAAAAACAATACCGGATAAAGTGAAAGAGAAGATGGTTGGAGGAATTCCAGTGGGACGAATTGGAACACCACAAGATATTGCAAATGCAGCTTCATTTTTAGCCTCAGATTACGCGTCTTATATTACAGGAGAAATTTTGCATGTTAGCGGTGGATTGCATGTGTAAAAGGTTGCATAATAAAGAAGGGCCTGACCAATTTTGGTCAGGCCCTTTCATTTAGTTCAAGTTCACCCAAACACTCTTTACTTCTGTATAGTTGTTTAATGCGTAGGATCCCATTTCACGACCAAGACCAGATTGTTTAAATCCTCCAAATGGAGATGCTGCATCAAATACGTTATAACAGTTTACCCACACTGTGCCCGCGCGAACTTTACTTGCAATATAGTGCGCATTTTTTATATTTTCTGTCCATACACCAGCAGCTAAACCAAAGGATGATTTATTTGCACGTTCAATGACTTCATCAATATCATTAAATGGCAATGCGGAGATAACAGGACCGAAAATTTCTTCTTTCGCAATTGTCATTTCATCATTTACATCTGCGAATACTGTTGGGGCAACAAAATATCCCTTATCAAACGGTTTATTTCCCCCGCAAAGTACTTCCGCACCTTCTTCAATTCCTTTTTCAATATATCCCATTACACGTTTTTGTTGTTCTTCAGAAACAAGAGGTCCAATTGTTGTTTGAGGATCTAGACCTGTACCTTGTGTTAATTTCTTAGAATAAAGAACAAGATCAGCCATGACATTATCATACATTTTCTTAGGGATAAATAAACGTGACCCAGCGCAGCATACTTGGCCTTGGTTAAACATAACACCAGAAAGCGCTGCTGGAATCGCTCGGGATAAATCAGCATCTGGCAAAATAATATTTGGTGATTTACCACCAAGTTCTAATGTGACTCGCTTCAATGTTTCGGATGCTTGTCTCATAATTTGTTTACCAACAGGAGTGGAACCTGTAAATGCGATTTTATCAACGAGAGGATGATTGACCAGAGCTTGTCCAGCTGTCTCACCGAATCCCGGTACGATGTTGACAACCCCTTTTGGGAATCCAGCCTCTTCAAATAATTCAGCTAAGTATAGAGCGGACAGAGGTGTTTGCTCCGCTGGTTTTAGTACAATGGTACATCCAGTTGCAAGAGCGGCACCCATCTTCCACATTGCCATAAGGAGCGGGAAGTTCCATGGAATAATTTGACCAACAACACCAACTGCTTCGTGGCGTGTGTAGTTAAAATATTCACCAGATACTGGGATTGTTTGCCCAACGATTTTTGTGGCCCAGCCAGCATAATAACGCATATGTTCAATTGCAAGCGGAATGTCTGCTGCTAACGTTTCACGAATTGGTTTTCCGTTGTCTAATGTTTCCAGTTGTGCTAGCTCTTCTTTATGCTCTTCCATTAAATCCGCAAGTTTGTACATAAGTCGGCTTCGTTCAGCGCCGCTCATACGTGACCAAGGCCCCTCGTCGAAAGCTTGCCTTGCAGCCATTACGGCTTTATGAATATCTTCGCGACCAGCTTCGGAAACAATCGCAAGTGTTTCGCCAGTGGCTGGATTAGGAGTTTTAAATGTCTTATCGGAAGCGCTTTCAATGAAAGCTCCATTCACATATAACTTTTTTGTTCCTTGAAGAAATTTCTCTACTTTTTCATGAAGATTTACAGCTAGTTGACTCATTGTATAACCCCCTTGAAAATATAATGTAAACGCAGTACGAGACGGCGTTTATTCCTATAGCAGGGTTGTAAGGAACTAGGTGAAAGACCTCTAATTTAAATCATAAATAACAAAGACTGAAAATTCAAATTTCATTTATGTTACAATTGTAAAAAATATGTAATGAATCATTAGCTTCTACATAATGATAAAAATTCCTGCACGTTTTTATTTTCTAGTAGGAAAAACTAGAAAAACAATGGTACAATTATACGTCGTGAGAGGAGGGAGAAAATGAAGAAGCATCATGATGACCCACGTTTTCGAATTGCCAATAGAGAAGCGTTAATCGGTCTTGGACTCGCTTTTATTAATTTCATAATATGGTATGGATTTGCTTATGGACTTGGTAGTAAGGATCCAAGTGAATATACATATGTATTAGGTTTTCCGGCGTGGTTTTTTTATAGTTGCATAGTTGGATTTATTGTAATAGTTATCCTTCTTATTTTAGTTGTACGTTTTGTATTTCAAGATATTTCACTCGATGAGGAAGAAAAAAGTGAGGAATGATAGATGAATTGGTATGTAATAATTCCAATGATAATTTCTTTTATTGTTGTATTTTTAATTGGTGTATATGCGTCAAGACGTGTGAAAGCAACGGCTCATAATAAATTTTTACAAGAGTATTTTCTAGGTGGGCGTGAACTTGGCGGTCTTTTATTAGCTATGACAATGATTGCTACGTATGGTAGTGCAAGTAGCTTTATCGGGGGGCCTGGTATTGCATACAATATGGGGCTTGGTTGGGTGCTGTTATCAGCAATCCAGGTTGTAACTGGTTACATCGTTTTGACTGTCCTTGGTAAAAAATTCGCAATTATAGCAAGGAAAATGGAAGCAATCACGCTTATTGATTATTTGAAAGGAAGATATAATCATAAAGGAGTCGTTATTCTTTCGGCATTATGTATTATCATTTTCTTATTTTCTGCAACAGTCGCGCAGTGGGTTGGTGGCGGACGATTAATTGAATCGTTAACAGGTCTTTCGTATACAACGTCCTTATTTCTTTTTACATTTTCTGTACTTGTGTACGTTTTAATCGGTGGATTCCGTGCTGTCGCTTTATCAGATACATTACTAGGAATGATTATGTTAGTGGGGACAACAATTATTTTAATTGCAACCGTAATTGCTGGTGGCGGAATTGAAAAGATCATGCATGAACTCATTCAAATCAATCCCAATTTAATTACGCCATTTGGAGCAGATGGTAGTTTAACGAAAACATATGTGACATCATTCTGGATTTTAATTGGTGTTGGAGTTGTTGGATTACCGCAAATTAGTGTGCGTGCTATGTCCTATAAAAACTCAAAGGCGATGCATCAAGCCTTAATCATTGGCACGATTGTTGTTGGTACAATTATGATTGGTATGCATTTAACAGGCGTATTTGCTCGTGTAGTACTTCCAGGTATAACTGTACCAGACAAAGTGATGCCGCTTCTTGCGATGAAAGTATTACCACCTTGGCTTGCTGGAATCTTTTTGGCTGCACCAATGGCAGCAATTATGTCCACTGTAAACTCATTATTACTACTTGTGAGTTCTTCGGTTATTAAGGACATATATGTAAACTACATAAATGAAAACGCTACAGACAAAGCTGTGAAGAAAGGAAGCCTATGGATTACTGGTATCGTTGGCTTACTTGTATATGCAGCAGCTATTAAACCGCCAGATTTCTTAATTTGGTTAAATTTATTCTCTTTTGGTGGCTTAGAGGCGGCTTTTATTTGGCCGATTGTTTTGGGGCTATATTGGAAGAGAGGAAATGCAATTGGTGCACTTGCATCCATTATTGTTGGAGTAGGCTCCTATATGATAGTTCATCTTTGGTTCCCAAATCCATTTCATATACATACCGTAGTCTTTCCAATTTGTTTTGCATGTATTGCTTATATAATGGGTAGTGTATTGACGGTGAAAAAAGAAGTGTAATAAAAAGGATAGAAAAAGGAAAAACAAAACCGTAGTTCTTCTAAAGAGGAGAACTACGGTTTTTTTATGATAAAATTGAGTTTTTCATTCTGCGTTCTTTTGTTTATTCATAAAGTAATAACAATTGATAAGATGGAGTTGAGGTCTATGAAAAAAGTACTGTTTTTAGGAGACCCAGGGATCGATGATTCGTTAGCGATTATGTATGGCTTGTTGCACCCTGAAATTGATATTGTAGGTGTGGTAACGGGATATGGGAATGTCACACAAGAAAAGGCAACAAGTAATGCAGCATATTTATTACAATTAGCTGGAAGAGAAGATATTCCGGTTATTAAAGGAGCCAAAATTCCTTTTTCGGGAGAAATTACAGCATATTATCCAGAAATTCATGGTACAGATGGATTGGGACCAATTCGTCCCCCTAAAACCATTTCGCCAAATATAAAATCTTTTTGTGAATTTTTTTCTATTCTTGAGAAATACAAAGGGGAACTGATTATTGTAGATGCTGGTAGATCAACAACATTAGCAACGGCTTTTATTTTAGAAAAACCACTTATGAAATATGTGAAAGAGTATTATATAATGGGAGGAGCTTTTTTAATACCAGGAAATGTTACACCTGTTGCAGAGGCAAACTTTCATGGTGACCCATTAGCCTCTGAATTAGTTATGCAAAATGCAAAAAATGTTACATTAATCCCTCTTAACGTAACATCTGGAGCGATCATAACACCTGAAACAGTGAAATATATCACAAAGAATTCAAAAACCAATTTTAAAAAATTAATTGAACCGATTTTTACTTATTATTATAAAGCATATAAAAAATTAAATCCCAAAATAACTGGAAGTCCAGTGCACGATGTGGTGACGATGATGGCAGCAGCGAACCCATCGCTTTTAGAATATGTTTATCGCCGCGTTGAAGTAGCTACATGTGGAATCGCTAAAGGAGAAAGTGTTGCTGATTTTCGGCCACAACCTGATGCAAAAGCTTTAAAAAATTGGGTGCGAATCGGATGGTCATTACATTACGAGAAGTTTCTTGACGATTTCGTGAAAATTATGACATAGACATAATAGGAGAATACAAGTTAAAATAATAGAGACGATTATTTAGACAATCGTCTCTATTATTTTGCTTGTAATGATATAAAATAGAGAAAAGATACACAATAGGAGAGGGAATTCACTTGAGAAAAGTTATAGTATGTGCAGGAATTGTGGGTATTTTCGTGTTGTTAATATCGGGTAACTTTTTAGTGAAAAAAGTGTGGGGTTCTAATAATGATGATGCGCAGTATGTAGCTTCATATGTTGAAGAGCATAAAGATGAAAAGAATAGTTCCATACTTATAAAAAGAAACGATAAAATTGTTTATTCTGTGAATCCAAATGTTGTATTACCAGTAGCGAGTACAATGAAATTAATTGTTGCGCTTGAATTTACGAAACAAGTTACAGAAGGGAAAATCGATCCTTCTAGTTTTGTCTCCATTGATGATGTGAATCGCTATTATGTCCCAAATACAGACGGTGGTGCGCAAGAGCGATGGCAAAAATATTTACAACGAAAAGGGAAAATAGATGAAAATGCAGTTTCTTTAGAAGAAGTTGCAAAGGGAATGATAAAATTTAGTTCAAATGCAAATACAGAGTATTTAATGGATCGACTTGGAATAGACAATATTAATCAAAATTTAAAAAGCTTATCACTTCCTTCTCATGAGCCGCTATTCCCAATTGTTTCATCATTATATATTCCTGGATATTTGCATAAGGAGTTACATGTTCCAAAATCTAAATTAGAGAAAGAACTAAGAGAAATGTCTCCGGAACAATATCGTCATTATGCAGTGGTTATCCATGAACGATTAAAAGAAAAAGGTCCATTATTACAAAAGGAAATTCCTCTTTATTTAGATGAAAAATATGACAAGATCTGGTCAGATAGGCTGCCAGCTGCTTCAGCAAATGATTATATGATCTTGCTTCAAAAGGCGAATCATAAAAAAAATTTTACAAAGGCTGAAGAGAAAGAATGGGCAAGTCTTGTTGAAACAGATATGAGTGCCCAGAAATATCACAAGGCATTTCGACATGCTGGACAGAAAAATGGTTATACACCATGGACGTTAGCGAAAGCAGTTTATGCTACCGATAAACATGGAAATTGTACAGAAATAGTCTTCTTAGCAAATCATGTAAATGAAGATGATAGTGCTGAACTACGTAAGCGCTTGTTGAATTTACATTTTCAGGTGTTACAAAGTGACAAATATGATGCAACTGTTATTAAATAAACCCGATGCGACATGCATCGGGTTTATTTTGTTGTACAAGCACCTTTTCGAAATTGCCGGGTATGATGATTAGTAATAACTAGGCGAGAGGGGGAAAAGGTGGTGAAAGGAAGTAAGGAAGAATTTATACAGAATGAGGGCGCTGATTTCCCTGGGAAAACCTATGCGGATTGTGTGCTGAAACATGTGTTTGAATTTCAACGAGATTATTTGTTACAAGATATGTTCATGGTTCACAGAGCTCATATTATTATGCTGATTGAACAAAGTGTATTGAAACCACAAGAAGCAAAGGAGATTTTAATGGCTGTTGAGGAAGTAGCACAAATTCCAAAGAGTCAACTGCTTTATACATCAAAGCATGAAGATCTCTTTTTTTTAATCGAACATTTAATTGTAAAAGAAGCGGATGATGATTTGGTAAGTAATATGCACATTGGCAGGAGCCGTAATGATATGGGAGTAACGATGTATCGGATGAGTTTACGCCGCTATTTATTACGTTTAATAGAGCACTTTATGTTATTAGAAGAAAGTATATTACAACTTGTTGATGATCATATGGAAACAATTATGCCTGCTTATACACATACGCAGCCTGCTCAGCCAACAACATTTGGTCATTATATGTTAGCCGTTTATGATGTGATGCAAAGAGATTTAGAGCGGATTTGGAAGACATATCATCTTGTGAATTGTTCACCAATGGGAGCGGCAGCTCTTTCTACGACAAGTTTTCCTATTAACAGACAGAGGGTTGCTACGTTACTTGGCTTCTCAAATGTTATTGAGAATTCATATGATGCGGTTGCAGGTGCAGATTATTTGTTGGAAGTTAGTTCGTTACTTATGGTGACAATGACAAATACGAGTAGATGGATTCATGATTTCTTACTATTCGCAACGAAAGAATACAATGGGATTACTGTTGCAAACCCATACGTACAAATCAGTAGCATCATGCCGCAAAAGCGGAATCCTGTTTCTATTGAGCATGTTCGGGCGCTTACTAGTGGTGCACTTGGAGAAGCTTTCACTGTATTTCAAATGATTCATAATACACCATTTGGAGATATTGTGGATACAGAAGATGACTTGCAACCTTATTTGTATGAAGGCATCGAAAAAGCGATTCGTATATTTTGCATTATGAATGCAGTGATTCGAACGATGAAGGTAGAAGAGAAAGTGTTAAGAAATCGCTCGTTTAAACATGCAATTACGATAACGGATTTTGCAGATATATTAACAAAGAATTACCATGTTCCTTTCCGGCGTGCTCATCAGGCTGCAAGCGATATCGCAATGATGTCTTTAAAGCAGAAAAAAGATTTACACGAACTCAATTTCACAGAAATAAATATGTACTTACAAGAAAACTTTAAGGTGATGCTTTCAGAAAAAGAATGGAAGGACATAATATCACCAGAAGCGTTTGTTGAAAAACGAATTGTATATGGTGGGCCGAGTAAAACAGAAATGATGCGTATGATTCAAAAAAGGCGAGAGCTTTTTAAGAAAGAAGAAGTTAAATTCGAGAAGGAAAAAGAGCGGATCTCACAAGTTGAAAAAGAAGTAATGATGATAGTCTTAAATATTATTGAATCGTAAAAGAAGGATTTGATGAATCAATCGCCAATGCTCTATTTAAATATAAATAGAAGGAAGAGATTGTCGATGGTTCAATTACAGGTATATGAAGATATTTCTCATTTTAAGAAGGATGTTGCTCCAATTTTAGAAATGAATGAGCAAAAAAATAATTTATTATTAGGAGTGTTACAGTTCGCGGAAAGTCCGTTGTTTATGGCAGTAGCAAAGCAAAATGAAAAAATTGCTCTCATATTTCTTCAAACTGAGCAAAAACAAATGATTGTTGCTACATGCGAGGGGTCACAAGAGGTGATAAAGGAAATCGCGAAGCAATTAACAAAGGTGTATCCAGATATACCTGGATTAATTGGTGAAAAACGAATCGTGAAACAGTTAGCTGATGAAATTGCACAACTAGAACAAAAGAAACTCTCTATTGGTATGAATCAAGGGGTATATGAATTAAAACAAGTGAAGAAAAGATGGGATGAACATGGCGTTTTCCGTCAAGTAAACAGCGGAGAATTACCATTAATCGGAAAATGGATATATCAATTTTGTGAAGATGTTCATTTGCCAACTACGGAAGAAAAGGCAAACCAAACTGCAAGCACATTAGTAAGTACAAATCGATTGTTTGGATGGGAAGTAGACGGGAGATTAGTTTCGGTAGCCGCAATAACAAGACCTACTAAGAGTAATATTACAGTCAATTTTGTGTATACACCGAAAGAAGAACGTAAAAAAGGATATGCTTCTAATTGTGTAGCTGCCCTCAGTCAGCGTATGTTAAACCAAGGCTATAAAACAACTACGTTATATACGGACTTAGCAAATCCAACGTCGAATAAGATTTATCAAGAGATAGGCTATGAACCAATAATGGAATCTGTATTAATATTTTTAGAACCGATAAAGTGAAACTTTAATCAGTGGGGATTTTCTTCATCCCCCACTGATTATCAGCCCTCACCAATCGGGCTTTTACGGGCAGTTTATCCCCCGCCTAACTTCTTTGCTTTCGCTGAATTTTGAGGTGGGAGTATTACTGCCCGTTAATGCGGGGTAAAATAAAAAAGCTCGCTTATATGCAAGCTTTTTTCTATGAAACTATTTTTCATCGATACGAATCACGCCGCCTTGCTCAAAATCATTCGTTTCTAATAGATGAACAACGGCTTTAGCGACGTATTCAGGAGAAAGTAATTTTCCTTCTTCTTTTAAAGCAATAAAGCGATCTAAGTTTATAAAATCTTCTTTTTCTGTCTGACGAATTTGTTGTTGCATACTTGTGTCCACAACACCTGGGGCAAAGGAAATGGTTTTGACTGGATAATCTTTCCCTGCTTCTTCTGTAGCGACGCACTGTGTAAACATATTTACACCAGCTTTCGCTGTACAATAAGCACCCCATCCAAAGTATGGTTTTTGACCAGCACCTGAGGAAATATTTACAATACGTTTGTCTACTTTCCAATCTTTTGTATGTTTCATAAAAGAAGAGGTAAGAATCATTGGGGCAATTAAATTAATTTGCACATTTGTAATCAAAAGTTCACTCTCTGATTTTTCAATCGGTTTCATTGGAGCAAGTGTACCTGCATTATTAACCAAATGGATAGATGAGACTTTTTCTTTTTCGATGGACAAAAAGATTGTTTCAAGATGAGCTTCTAAATGGTGTACATCTTGGAGATCAATTGAGTGAAATGTGAAAGGGATACCTTTTTGTTTTGCTTTTTCAATGAGTGTTTCATTTTGTCTTCTAGAAATACAAATGAGCCTTGTGTTTTCCTCTAACAATTGTGTAGCGATTGCTTCGCCTAATCCTTGTGAAGTACCTGTTATAATAACATAGCGCATACTTTACGGAACTCCTCTCGTACATATATACATCAATTAAAAAACCGACATAAAACCCCTCTTTTTAAGTGGGAGAGAGCATCTGGCCATGCATAGAAGCGGTTAGGACCTTTTTCTGCCACATGCGAAGTAAAAACAGAAAGAGCCAACGAGTAAAATGTACCCTATAGAA
>NZ_JBALQK010000013.1:0-12513 GCF_036965845.1 Bacillus sp. JJ1127
GGGGAGAAATATTCATGAAATTAGTCGTAATTAATGGGACACCACGAAAATTTGGTAGAACACGTGTTATTTCAAAATATATTGCTGAGCAATTTGAAGGAGAATTATATGATTTAGCGGTTGAGGAATTACCTTTATATAATGGTGAAGAATCACAGCGTGAATTAGAAGCAGTAACAAAGTTAAAAACTTTAGTGAAAGAAGCGGATGGTGTAGTGCTTTGCACACCTGAATATCATAATGCAATGAGCGGTGCGCTTAAAAATGCATTAGATTTTTTAAGTAGTAGTGAATTTATTCATAAACCGGTAGCCTTATTAGCAGTTGCGGGCGGAGGGAAAGGCGGAATTAATGCATTAAATAGCATGCGTATTGTAGCGAGAGGTGTGTATGCGAATGCAATTCCAAAGCAGGTTGTATTAGATGGTTTATACGTACAAGATGGCGAGATTAGTGAAGAGGCAAAACCATTGATTCAGGATTTAATAAAAGAACTAAAAGGATACATGAATGTATATAAAGAGGTAAAGAAACAATTAGGGGTTGAGGGATAAAACGCTCTTTATCATAATATTGACGAAGAAGGTGTACGATCAAATCTATATTTTCGTGATAGAGATGTAGTCGTTAATTCGTACTAAAACTCTAAACTATGTCCATCAAATGTATCTGTAAACTAAAATAATGCTACCTCAAGTAACGAGGTAGCATTATTTTGTACCAATAGTAAAACGAGACAAGGCGTTAATGCAATTATAAAAAAACAGAACCATTCCTAATACTTCTATGTTATGTACCGCAAAAAGTTCGGTAAGGGTAGGATGATGGCGCAGGCGGTGTGGCGTAATCAGCCTGTTCCGGGGAGTGCGCGTAGGGACGCGAAAGAACATCAAGAAGTTGCTTCATCACGCTGTAATCTCCTTGTTTCACTGCGGCTTCTAGTGCGGCTTCTACCCGGTGATTCCGCGGGATTAGTGCAGGATTGCTGTTTCGCATTAATTGATGTGAAGAAGCTTTCGATTCCTGCTGTCTGTCTAGTCTCGCTTGCCACTGCTTATACCATTGAGTAAATTCTGGGGTCCCAAACAAGACTGTATCCTCTAGTGTATCAAAAGTTAATGTGAGGAAGGTATTAGTATAGTCCGCACGATACTTCTGCATCATACTAAGGAGGTCTTCAATAAGGGATTCATCCTGTATTTCTTCGTTAAATATTCCTAGTTTAGCTCTCATTCCCGTGAGCCAATTAGATTGATACAACTTAGTAAAATCTGAAATCGCATCCTGGGCCAGTTTGATAGCCTGCGTCTCATCTATATGCAGCAGTGGCAATAGAGTTTCAGCAAATCGTGCGAGATTCCACCCGGCAATATGTGGCTGATTGCCATAGGCATATCGACCTTGAATATCAATGGAGCTGAATACCGTTGCCGGATCATAAGTATCCATGAAGGCGCAAGGACCATAATCAATAGTTTCTCCACTAATGGTCATGTTATCGGTGTTCATCACTCCGTGAATAAAGCCAACAAGTTGCCACCCGGCAATTAGTGTGGCTTGACGCTTAATCACTTCTTGAAGCAGGAAAAGATAGCGGTTCGGGGCAGCGCCAACGTCTGGATAATGGCGTTGCAATGTATAATCAGCGAGAATTCGGAGATCTTGAGCAGTGCCCCATTTTGAAACGTATTGAAAGGTGCCGACGCGCAGATGACTTGCAGCTACACGGGCCAGAATTGCCCCAGGTTGCTCGGTTTCACGAATTATTGACTCACCGGTAGTCACTACCGCTAGACTACGGGTAGTAGCAATACCAAGCGCATGCATTGCTTCACTGATGATGTATTCGCGCAGCATCGGTCCAAGTGCTGCGCGACCATCACCTCGGCGGGAGTATGGTGTTTTACCAGAACCCTTAAGCTGAATATCAACCCTCTTATCTAGGGGAGTAATCTGCTCGCCAAGTAACAGAGCTCGGCCGTCTCCTAACAAGTTAAAACGTCCGAATTGATGCCCCGCATAAGCTTGAGCAAGAGGTAAGGCACCTTTGGGAATCCGGTTGCCAGCAAGCACCGCTATACCATCTTCGCTTTGCAGCGCCTGAGCGTTCAACCCTAGGGATGCTGCCAATGGATCATTGAGAATGCACAACTTAGGTGAACGTACAGGAGTTGGACTGTGGGTGGTAAAAAATGATTTTGGCAGACGGGCATAACTATTGTCTAAGTTCCATCCTGTTCCTGTTATTTCTTTTCCCTTTGTCATTGTATCTCCCTTTCTTTTTGTTTTTTACATAAAATAAAATTTGTTATGAGAAAATCTTAAAGCAGGTCCTCTTTTCTTGTCACATAGCAATATTTTTAGGAGAAAGATCAAAATTATACTCAAATTGGAAAATGAAAAAATACATTGAAATCTGAAATTGCAAAAGGTTTTAGCGCACAACTTGATACAATTATAACATCTCGTGCAAATGATTTTGTTGGTGGGTTCTTTTCCTGAGTTTATCTAAAAAAATAGTTAATTTCAATAAACGGAAGATGTAGAGCTTCTCTTGTTGATTGTATTTATGTGAAAAGAACATGCGAAAAAGAGGAGGAACTTCCAGTAAATCCATTGCATGATGGGAGCAAAAATACAAAAGTTATAAGGGAATCATATAAAAGAGGGTGTGAATTAACATGGGAAAAACGAAAGCACTAGGATCAGCGAAACATAAAGGTAATCAAACGCAGGATCATACGTCTTCAAAAAAAGCACGAAATCCTCAAAATGCAGGACAACGTAGTCACTAAAAATACTTCTGTCTCCCTTTCTTTTTCGATATAATGTAAAGAAAGGGAGTGTAAATTTATATATGAAATGGATTTTATTTTTACTTTGTTTATTGCCAACACTATATATTATGTATATAACATATCGCATGAATAAAGTAGCTCATGAGAAAGTAAGCAATTGCGCTCCGTACATATTAATTTTAGGAGCAAAACTATTTGGGGATAAGCCTTCTTTATCTCTTCAAAATCGATTAGATGCAGCTTTAGAATATCTGCATGCTCATCCAGAAACAAAAGTGATTGTGTCGGGTGGCCAGGGGGAAGATGAGGATATTCCAGAAGCACATAGCATGCGAAATTATTTATTGAGCCACGGTATTAAAGAGGAATTTATATTACTTGAGGATCGTTCGACAAGCACATATGAAAACCTAAAATTTAGCATAGATTTATACGGTGTGAAGCACGCTGTTGTTGTAAGCAATACGTATCATTTATATCGGACGAAGATTATTGCTGAACGTTTAGGTATGAGGATGGAAGCATTAGCTGCCCCGACGCCAGTGCGTTCTAAGAAAAAGGCATACATACGAGAATACGCCGCGATTATGAAAACAATATTATTCGATCACTAGAGCCTAAGCAAAGGGCTCTTTTTTATGGGGGTAAGCGTATCATTTGAAAAGCAGGCTAGATTCCATCAAAATGAAAGAAATAATAATAAGGGAGTTGTATTTGTGATTCAATTTAATCATGTGTCAAAAGCATATGAAGATGGTACGAAAGCAGTGGATTCATTGCATTTAGAAATTAAAAAAGGAGAATTTTTTGTTCTCATTGGACCGAGTGGGTGCGGGAAAACGACAACAATGAAAATGATTAATCGTTTAATTGAAACGACAGAAGGATCAATTTCTATTGATGGAAAAAACATTCAAGATTATAACATTCATGAATTGCGCTGGGACATTGGATACGTCTTGCAGCAAATCGCTTTGTTTCCTCATATGACAATTGCTGAAAATATTGCGATTGTACCTGAAATGCGAAAATGGAGTAAAGAGAAAGTCCGAGAACGTGTAGATGAATTGCTTGATATGGTTGGATTAGATCCAGATGTATATCGGGATCGTATGCCGGATGAACTATCTGGTGGACAGAAGCAGCGTGTGGGAGTTGTACGGGCACTAGCAGCCAATCCGAAGATTGTTTTAATGGATGAACCATTTAGTGCACTAGATCCATTAAGCCGTGAACAGTTACAAAAAGATATTGTGAAATTACAGAGAAAAATTCAAAAAACAATTGTTTTCGTAACGCACGATATGCAAGAAGCATTATCACTTGGTGATCGTATTTGTGTAATGAAAAAAGGGAAAATTGTTCAATTAGATACACCAGAAGGAATTATACATAATCCAGCGAATGATTTTGTAGAAGAGTTTATTGGAAATCGTGGTCGCCCTTGGTACGAAGGGAAGAACGTTGAAGATATACTGCCATTTGAGAATAGTGAACAAAGACAAAATGACATTTCACCTCTATCTTTATGGTCTCCTCTGCAAGAAGCGTTGATTCGCTTGCAGACAGAAGAATCTGTACCAATTGAAAAGGATGGACAATATGTTGGGACAGTGACAAGCCGCCATATTGTGAACTATATAGTTAGGCAAATGAAGGAAAGGGGCTAAATAGTGTCTGCATTATTACAAGTCTTTCAAGAACGAAAATTAGAATTATTTCATGCATTGATTGAACATCTTCAAATTTCACTTATTTCTTTATTTTTTGCAGTAATCATTGCAGTTCCGATCGGTATTTTGTTAACAAGAAGAGAGCGAATTGCCGAGTTTATTATAGGAACATCAGCTGTTATGCAGACGATCCCTTCATTAGCTTTACTGGGGCTTTTAATTCCACTAGTAGGTATTGGGAAACTTCCAGCAATCATTGCGTTAGTTGTGTATGCGTTATTGCCTATTTTACGAAATACTTATACAGGAATTCGTAAGGTAGATGAATCGCTTATTGAGGCTGCAAAAGCAATGGGAATGAATAGCTGGAGAAGATTATGGAAGGTAGAACTTCCACTCGCATTGCCAATTATTATGGCGGGTATTCGTACAGCGATGGTATTAATTGTTGGAACAGCGACGTTAGCTGCATTAATAGGGGCTGGAGGACTCGGAAAACTTATTTTACTTGGTATTGATCGAAACGATCATGCTCTTATCGTTTTAGGGGCTGTACCAGCTGCGCTATTAGCTTTATTCTTTGACGGAGTACTTCGGATGTTTGAAAGTACAAAACGTTCTCCAGGGCGTATTATATCAGCTGTATGTATTGTAGTCATAGTTACACCCTTTATTGGGAATACGCAACAGAAAGATATTGTGATTGCCGGGAAACTTGGATCTGAACCAGAAATTCTAATTCAAATGTATAAACAACTTATTGAACAAGATACAGATTTACATGTAGAACTGAAACCTGGGTTTGGGAAAACAGCATTTGTTTTTGAGGCTTTAAAATCAGGAGAAGTTGATATATATCCTGAATTTTCAGGAACTGCTTTATCCACTTTTGTGAAAGAAGAGCCGAAGAGCACGAATCGTGAAGCAGTACATGAACAAGCACGTATAGGTATGGAAAAGAAATATCATATGAAAATGTTAAAACCAATGGAATATAATAATACATATGCACTAGCAATGCCCAAAAATATTGCGGAGCAGTATCATGTCAAAACAATTTCAGATTTAAGAAATATTTCTGCGAATGTTAAGGCAGGATTTACATTAGAATTTGCCGATAGAGAAGATGGTTATAAGGGATTGCAAAAATTGTATGATTTTCAGTTTGCAAATATAAAAACGATGGAACCAAAATTGCGTTATAGTGCAATTGAATCAGGTGATGTTACAGTTATTGATGCGTATTCTACGGATAGTGAACTTGAGCAATATGGGCTTCAAGTATTAGAAGATGATAAAGGGCTCTTTCCTCCATACCAAGGGGCTCCATTATTAAGACAAGAGACACTTGAAAAATATCCTGAGCTTGAAAAGGTATTGAATAAACTTGCTGGAAAGATTTCAGATGAAGAGATGCGAAAAATGAATTATGAAGTAAATGTAAATGGTAAAAGCGCTGAAAAAGTAGCAAAACAATTTTTACAAAAAGAAAAGCTAATTCGTTAATTTTTACAAGAAATATACAATTTTATGTTTGGGAAATGACCGTTCATTACAAAATGAACGGTTTTTTCGTGCATACTTATACATTTTTTCAAAAAAGTATTCCCTTTTTACTCATTTTCTTTTAGAATAAGTAATGTTTTCCTGAAAAAATATAATAGAAACGTCTATTAGAGAAAAGGTGACTTTAATAGTTGAAAGGATGAACATAACACCTAGAATGACAGATGGGGTGGTACCGATAGAAAAGAAATTAGGATTTTTTCCATTAATCGCATTAGTAGTTGGAACAATGGTTGGCGGTGGCGTATTTAGTCTACCTCATGATTTAGCAGTAGGGGCAAATAGTGGCGCCACAATAATTGGATGGTGTATTACAGCAATGGGAATGATTCCGCTTGCACTTGTATACCAAACATTAGCAAGACAAAAACCAGAGCTTGAGGGTGGAATTTATAGTTATGCACGCGCTGGATTTGGTGAATATATTGGTTTTAATAGTGCATGGGGATATTGGCTTGCAGGGATTTTAGGAAACGTAGCAACAATTATGTTATTGTTTAGTACGCTTGGATATTTCTTCCCTATTTTCAAAGGAGGAAACAATGCAGCTTCTATCATTGGTGCATCTCTTTTATTATGGACACTTCACTTTCTGATTTTAATTGGAATTCGTGAAGCGTCTATTATGAACTTTATTGCAACAATTGGAAAGCTAGTTCCCATTCTATTATTCATTGTAGTGATGGTTACAGCGTTTCGTTGGGATACGTTTACACATGATTTCTGGGGTGAGGGAACAATTTCTGTTTCTTCTGTACTTGGGCAAGTGAAAAATACGATGCTTGTTACACTTTGGGTATTTATTGGAGTGGAAGGAGCAGTCGTATTATCTGGAAGAGCAAAAAATAGCCGAGATGTTGGAAAAGCAACAGTGTTCGGACTCATTTTAGTCATGTCTATTTATATTTTGATTTCAGTGCTTTCAATGGGAGCTATGACAAGACAAGAACTTTCTGCTTTAGAAACTCCGTCAATGGGACATGTATTAGAGCACGTTGTTGGACCGTGGGGCGCAATTGCTATTAATATTGGATTAGTTGCGTCACTTATTGGGACATTAATCGGTTGGTTCTTACTTGTTTCTGAAATATCTCATGTAGCAGGGAAAGATGGTGTATTTCCGAAAGTCTTTACGAAAACAAATAAAAAACAAACACCACATATGGCATTATGGATTTCAAATGGTGTTGCACAAACGTTATTTATTATCGTTCTGTTTTCGGCATCAACGTATCAAATGATGTATTTTATTGCATCTACATCCATTTTACTACCATACTTATTATCAGCACTGTATCAATTGAAATTAGTTGTTACAAAGGAACTGAAGCGTGCCAGATTAAAAAATGGATTATTGGCTTTAATTGCATCTGCGTATTCTATATGGTTGATTTACGCAGCGGGCTTAAAGAACTTACTACTTGTCTCAATTGTATATGGTATTGGACTTGTTGTTTATATGTTTGCACGAAAAGAAAAAGGAAATCGTTGTTTTTCAGGTATGGAGAGATATGCAATGGCTGTAATTGTTATTGCAGCAATCGTATCACTGTACATGCTTATTACAGGTAATATCAAAATGTAGAAAAGTCCTCTTGAAGGGCTTTTTTATTTTGATTACAAGGAGTTCGCATTTATTTACAGAATATCTAATATGTAAGATATTTAGGAGGGATGAGAATGGAAGAGAAAGAACAATTAGCAAGAATTATGGAATTGGCAAGTGACTTACGGAAAATTTTAGTACAGGAGTCATTTTTTAATCATCATCCCGAATTGCGTGGAGTTATTGAAAATTTAGCTGGTTCTGTAGAAACTTTGGCGGATTTACAGCATAATAAGGATGAAAATGCTGAAGATAGACTACGATATGTACTTGCTAAAATGAAGATCGCTCACAATGCTATTTTGCAAGAGAAAAAAACTTTTCCTTCTCACTAATATAAGTCTTACTCTTTGTAACCTGACGGATAACGTCAGGTTTTTTGTTTCTAGTTTTCTGCGGGAGTTCATACAATAAGAACAGCATGAAAAAAAGAAGGTGAGTGTGTTGAAGCTGCATAAAGCTCTACATCCAAGTTTTATAAAGCGAATGTATCACATGAGATTTCTTGGGAGGTTTGTAGATGGTGTGGAAGAGAAGGCGGGGGATACTTTTTTTGTACAATGTCTTTCTCCAATCCCTTCTGTTTTGCAATCACAGTTTGCTGACGAGCCATATCTTTTTGAAGGTGTATATAGTAATAAAAAAAATGAGAAAGTTTTCGCTGACTTAAAGAAAAGAAAATTAGAAAGACAGTTGGTATTGTTTCGGCTTTATTACGAAAGAGGGAATTTATATGTTGAGTTAATATGTACAGAGCAGAGAGAAATAGTAGATGCATATAAGATTGTTCCTTCACCAAGACTACCTGGATATAAAAAAAGAGAATCCTTAGAACGTAAACTGGGCAATGGTTACTTATCTTTTCTTATGCCGAAGTTTCCGCAAGATTTTGATGTGCCAGAGTTATTGTGGCATGAGGGAAGACTATATGGAAATTTGTCATTAAAACCTTCTGTTAGTTCAATTGCATATTATGAGCAAAGAAAGGAATGTAAATATATCGAAATTGATGATTGGACCAAGTGTGTAGAGTTAGAAGTAGATAATCACTTGTATTTTGTGAGAGCGAATATATATGAGCAACTTGTAAAACGTGTTGTAGAAGAGGGGAAACTAGTTGAAGTGATAGATATAAAAACGCAGAAAGAAGAGAAAGAATGGGATGAGCGTGAATCTTCTTTTTTACAGTATGTACAGGACGTAGTGTACGCTAAAGATTTATATATAGATGCAACTGATGTCTTTAATTTTCATATTAGTGTCAAAACAAATATGTTAACGATTCTTGCGGGCATACCGGGGGTTGGAAAATCACGTTTTGTGCAAGCCTATGCGGAAGCGCTTGGGCTACGTTATGGTGAGGAACTAGTATGGATTCCTATATCCCCATCATATCAAGAACCACATGATTTACTTGGTTATCTTCATCCAAATGGAACTTTCATAGAAAGTGACACAAAGTTAGTTCGAACACTATTAAAAGCAAAAGAAAATCCGAATCAGCTGTATATGGTTGTATTTGATGAAATGAATATGTCACATATTGAGCATTGGTTTACACCGTTTTTATCTATCCTTCAATTAGAAAAGAAAAATCGTATTCTCACTTTATATGAGGAAGTACCTGAAATAGAAAACACAATTCCATCCAAAATTGAAATTGGTGAGAATATTATTTTTATTGGCACTGTAAACTTTGACGAAACAACGAAAGAATTATCCGACCGCTTATTAGATCGAACAAATCTCATTACCCTTCAAAAAATTCCATTTTGTGAAATGAGTATGGAGCAAGATAAAGAGACACAACTTTTGCCTCTTAAAGTAACAGCTGGAGAATTTCGCGTAAATTGGTTACGAAATAAAGCAATGATTGACGTTTTTTCAGAGGAAGAATTGGAGTTGCTAGATAAATTACACGGCGTATTATCGTCATATGATTCATCGAAAGGTATTTCTTTTCGATGCGCAGCTGCGATTGCTACGTATTTGCAAAATATCCCCCTTCAAAATAATCACACCTATATGATTAGCAGGGAAGAAGGGTTTGACTTACAAATAAAGCAACGTGTGTTAACAAAGTTACGTGGAACAGAAATGACAATTGGTGCTCTTCTTTCTGAAGATGAAAAGAAAGGCGCAATGCTTATACCACTGTTACAGTCGCCGCTTGCAAATGATGTTTCTACATTTGAACATTCTTTAGCCTATATAAGGCAAAAACGGCGTGAATTGGAGTTGTATGGATATGCAAAATGAGGAGTGTTATGAGACTGAAATTGTTGATACAAAGGAGAAGCTCCCATTTGTATTAAAATTGATCGTAGGGATTGAAGCAAAGGGAGAGTTTATTCTTTTGAATCGTCTTTGTACCTCTACTATAGCGCTCTCACAGTGTGTTTATAAAGTGCAGGAGTTAAAATCATTACGCTTATGTTTACATTATGAAAAACCAGCTCATATTACATTTATATGGAATAAAGTATATGAGGGACAAAAAAACTTAAAGGAATCGCAATATGAATTACATGAAAAAAGGAAAAAAGTATTAGTATATGAGCATGGGAAAACTGATTTTTTTTATCCGTGGCGCTGCGGTTTATATCACTTTGAGGTACGAGTGGAAGAAGAAATATACTATGGAGCGTTTCAAATTGTTCCCAAAAATTTCTTGAATGATCAATTTGAAATGATTCAAACTTATGTGAAATCAATTTTAAATGAACTGATTTTAGATAGGGGGTATTATAAAAAGACATTTTCAGCACTTAGTGACATTGAGGATTCTTCATATTTAATACTACTTCGAATGCTTCCGCAAAAAATGAAAAAAATAAAACAAATTTATAAGGAAGTGGAAATGAATACGAAATATATGAATAAGTACGATTGGGAAATAAGAGAAAGAAAGGCTACGAGAAAAAGTGTAGTAGTTGGTGAAAGAAAGCCTTGGGGAAAATATTACAATCGTAAGTTTGTTGAACAAAAAGATAGTTTGGAAAATGCTTTTCTGAAATTTAAAACGAAACAATTTTATTATTATTTGTTAGAAATGCAGAGTTTTTTACAAAAGACGATCGAAATATTAGAAGGAACCAAGCACATGAAAAAAGAGGAATACCAAGCTGTGAAAACAATTATGCAAACGATTGACCGTAATGGATCTGTGACGGATAGAGAAAAACAAAAATATCGGAATATACATTTGTTGAAAGAAGCAGATGTACGAAAAAGTTCTTTGAAAATACAAGAATATAAAATACTGTATCGTATTGTATATCAAAGTGCACAGTATTTTCAAAACTTGTTACACTCCCCATTTTGGGGAGATATTTCTGAAAAAACCAACATCACTTTACATGCTTTATCGGTACCTCATCGCCAATTAATCTCTTACTTAGAGTTGTTACCACATCATAATCAACACTCTCCAGCGTTATTATTTGTATATAAACCAACATTTTTAGTGTATGAGTATTATGCTTTTTTTATTGTTATTTCTATATTACAACAGATCGGATTTATAGACGAAATTCCAATTCGTGAACAAATACAAAAATATTTTTATTTAGATGGATTACAAGATGGTACGACAATTATTTTAAATCGTGATGATTTTCAGATTCATATTGCATTTAATGATTTGATTGAAACACATCCTCTTATTGCACTTAGTAAGGGAAGTCATTTTTATAATGGAGAGGATACGAAAAAACCAGACATTCGTTTAGATTGTTATGTAAAACAAGGAGAAAAGTATGAATATGAATCGTCTATCATTATTGAAGTGAAATATAGTCCCATGTATAATATTTTTCAGCCTCTTGGTAATACAAAAGCAACGGAACAAATGTATAAATATTGGTCTATTAAATATGTAGATGAAAAAGATGGGAAACGTATTTTCAAGAGAAGAGCGATTCACGAAGTGATTTGTGTTTATCCAGGAAGCCATATGCATGGAAAGAAAATTGAATCTGGTTGCGGTGTTTTCTTGCAATTATATCCATATAAAACGAAGCAAGGTAAAGAAAAGTTAGCTGGAAAACACGGGCTTGTACAAATTTTTGAGAAATGGCTAAAGAATACCGTTTTATAAAAAGAACTCCTTGCTTTTTGAATAAAAGAAAATCCTGAGAATCATTATTTCCTAGGATGTATTGTCAATTTGAAGTAATTGTTTTCCTCATACGATTTTAATGTTGTTAACACGCAGCACTCGACATAAATCGTATGAGGAAACTGGTAGTGAATCAATTGCGATAATGAGGTATTATCAAAGTAACATTAAAAAAACTTTTATTTCAATGTTAAGGGTTTTCTCAAATAACCTCTGTCCCTATGATACAAAATCAGAGCAATCACTAAAATTCCTGATGCAATCCATATAGATGTGTTTCCTATATGAGTGGTGGAAAATGTCCCTAACGACGCACCAAATAAAAAAGAAAGAATGATAACAAAGAATTCTTTAAATTGTTTTTTCGCTTCTTGATTATGTTCTATGAATGCCAAATATGCTGCCTGCGTTGCAGTTCGAAGGTTTCCTGTTGTCATCGTTGAATTGTAGGTCCACTTGTCTAGTTTGTTAAAAGTGGAAATTTGTAAAGATGATACAAACGAAATACATACGGTTATCACTATGTTAGGTACACTTTTTGGCAAAATACCTACAACGGCTAAAATGATACATTCTAATATAAGGATAGAACGTCTATAACTATGTAATAGTTGTCTTATATGAGGAATCTTTACTACTTCTGATACCAAAACACCTAATATAAAAGCTAAAATAGGCGGGATATAAAGTAAAGCACTTTTCCATTCCCCACTAGCTGCTCTTATAGCGAATAGTACTATATTTCCTGTC
>NZ_JBALQK010000014.1:0-505 GCF_036965845.1 Bacillus sp. JJ1127
AAGTATTACAAGTAACAAAGATGGACTTATTAGGATCAGCGAGCGGGGCAGCGGTGTTAACAGCATTAATCGTATTTTTAGCTAATGCTTTAGTATAGGAAGTAAAACGGATATTACAAAATCAGAAAAAATGAAGGGAGAACGAACAATATGGAAAACAAAGAAGTATTACAAGTAACAAAAATGGATTTTTTAGGATCAGCGAGTGGGGCAGCAGTATTAACAGCATTAATTGTATTTCTGGCTAACGTTTTAGTATAAGAAGTAGAACAATAGATTGCGAAATAAAAAGAAACGAAGGGAGAATGGAAGATATGAACAACGAGCAAGTGTTACAAGTAACAAAAATGGATTTACTAGGATCAGCAGGTGGAGCAGCAGTATTAACAGCATTAATCGTATTTCTTTCAAGTGTTTTAGTATAATAGAAATTTTGTATCAAATGTATAAGAAACCGAAAGGAGAATGAGGAGTATGGAACAAGTATTACAAGTAACAAAAATGG
>NZ_JBALQK010000014.1:635-20159 GCF_036965845.1 Bacillus sp. JJ1127
AAGTAACAAAAATGGATTTCTTAGGAGCAGCAACTGGAGCAGCAGTATTAACAGCACTTATTGTATTCCTTGCAAATGTATTAGTATGATGGGGATAGGTAAGAGGAATTTCTCATATGTTATTCGTACCATTATTCAAAAAAAATAAAGGCTCTAGCATATTATAGATAATTAATATGTTAGGGCCTTTTTTGTATTCTAATAGTTTTTACTTGTTCTATATTCACGTCATTAAATCATATCCTTAAATGTATGAATTCCCTGTTATTTTAAAGAAAAAAAAGTCGAATTTTATGTGGAAGAAAAAAGAGGAATTTGACAGAAAAGATAGAAAATTTTAAAAGTCAGAAATCTGTTAGCTTGCTAACTATTTTTTTGGGTGATAGCTGGAAGCGTTTTCGATTGGTTCTAAGTATGTAACATTTAATTTATTTACAGGGGGATGAGGAATTTATGAAACAAAAATCTATGGATACGTTAGCTGCACAAATGGAGGATTTCTTTCCAGTACGCGATGTTGATCATTTAGAATTTTATGTAGGAAATGCAAAGCAATCAAGTTATTACCTTGCGAGAGCATTTGGATTTGAAATTGTAGCTTATTCTGGATTGGAAACAGGAAACCGTGAAAAGGTATCTTATGTTCTTGTGCAGAAAAACATGCGTTTTGTTGTGTCTGGGGCTTTAAATAGTGATAGCCGCATTGCTGAATTTGTAAAGGTTCATGGTGATGGAGTAAAAGACGTCGCTTTACTTGTTGATGATGTTGATAAAGCATATTCAGAAGCGGTAAAACGAGGTGCTGTTGCGATCGCTCCGCCTGAAGAGCTAACGGATGAGCATGGAACATTGAAAAAAGCAGTTATTGGTACGTATGGTGACACAATTCATACGCTTGTAGAGCGTAAAAATTATAAAGGGACATTTATGCCTGGCTATGAAAAAGTTGAATTTAATATTCCATCAGAAGAGTCAGGTTTAATTGCTGTGGATCATGTTGTAGGTAATGTTGAAAAAATGGAAGAATGGGTTAGCTATTACGAAAACGTTATGGGCTTTAAACAAATGATTCATTTTGATGATGATGATATTAGCACAGAGTATTCTGCATTAATGTCAAAGGTTATGACAAATGGAAGTCGTATTAAGTTTCCGATTAATGAACCAGCAGATGGGAAACGAAAATCACAAATTCAAGAGTATCTAGAGTTTTATAATGGTGCAGGCGTACAGCATCTTGCATTGCTGACAAATGATATTGTGAAAACAGTTGAAGCGCTTCGTTCAAATGGAGTAGAGTTTTTAGATACACCAGATACGTATTACGATGAGTTAATAGCACGCGTTGGGAAAATCGATGAAGAAATTGACAAGCTAAAAGAGCTTAAGATTCTTGTGGATCGTGATGATGAAGGGTATTTGCTACAAATTTTCACAAAGCCAATTGTAGATCGCCCAACATTATTTATCGAAATTATTCAGCGTAAAGGTTCTCGTGGATTCGGAGAAGGAAACTTTAAAGCGTTATTTGAATCTATTGAAAGAGAACAAGAACGCCGCGGAAATCTATAAAATATTTATCCACCAGCAAGAAATAAACATTTTTGCTGGTGGAAGTTGTATTTCATGATTAGTAGGGAGGAATATTGATGAAATTTGTTACATTTCGTCTTCCTTCACAAAACATGCGAGCGGGTTGGCTGGAAGGCGATAAAGTAATTGATATGAATATGGCAAGTAATGGTGTACTTCCTTCATCAATGCTTGCTTTTTTAGAGAAAGCGGATGAGTATGTAGAAATAGCGCGTGGTATTCGAAAACCAACAAGTGGCGTGTACTCTTTGGAAGATGTGCAGCTTTGTTCAGCCATCCCTAATCCAAGTAGTATTCGTGACTTTTATGCATTTGAACAACATGTCAAAACGGCTCGTGGACGTCGTGGGTTAGATGTTGTTCCAGAGTGGTATGATATTCCGGTTTTTTATTTTACAAATCACCGTGCTGTCATTGGGCCAGAAGTTACAGTTTCTTGCCCGAAACAGACTCAAAAGCTTGACTATGAATTAGAAATTGCTTGTGTCATTGGGAAAGAGGGAAGAAATATTTCGCGTGAACAAGCAGAAGAATATATTTTTGGTTATTGTATTATGAATGACTGGAGTGCTAGAGATTTACAGGCAACAGAGATGAAAGTAGGGCTTGGTCCAGCAAAAGGAAAGGACTTTGCTACTTCATTAGGAGCTTATCTTGTTACGAAAGAGGAATTAGATGTTTATCGCACGGGTGAACGTTATAACTTAGAAATGACTGCTCATGTGAATGGTGAACTTTTGTCTAAAGGAAATTTCCAAGATATTTACTATACGTTTGCAGAAATGATTGAACGTGCTTCAGAGGATGTTACGTTATATCCAGGAGATGTAATTGGTTCTGGAACGGTTGGCACTGGCTGTATTTTAGAACTTGGTACAGAAAAGTGGTTACAAGATGGTGATGTTGTAGAACTTACGATCACTGGACTAGGCACATTGCGTAATACAGTGAAAAAAGAAATGAAAGCGGGTGATGGGCATGTACTATCGTCACATGGGGAAACTTCCTCATAAACGACATGTGCAGTTTCGTAAGGAAGATGCTTCACTTTATCGTGAACAGGTGATGGGGACGAAAGGTTTCTCAGGTACACAATCTATTTTGTATCATCATTATATGCCAACAGAAGTAGGGCATGCTGCATTAGCACATTCTTGTCAGTTACAGTATGAAGAAGATGCAGTACTTGCTCATCGTCACTTTCGCACGAAAGAGAATAGGAAAACTGGAGATGCGGTAAGTGGAAGGAATTTCATATTAGGAAATGAAGATTTGTTAATCGGCGTTGTGAATCCGACAGAAAAAATGGATTATTTCTATCGCAATGGTGATGGAGATGAAATGTTATTCATTCATTATGGAACTGGGAAAATTGAGACGATGTTTGGAACGATTCATTACCGGAAAGGTGATTATATAACGATTCCAATTGGAACAATATATCGGGTCATCCCAGATGAGGGTGAATCTAAGTTTCTTGTTGTAGAAGCAAATAGCCAAATTACAACACCTCGCCGCTATCGTAATGAGTACGGTCAATTGTTAGAGCATAGTCCTTTCTGTGAAAGAGATATTCGTGGACCAGAGAAGTTAGAGACATATGATGAAAAAGGCGAGTTTGTCGTTATGACAAAGTCGAGAGGTAATATGCATAAGCATATTATGGCGCATCATCCGCTAGATGTTGTTGGCTGGGATGGATATTTATATCCGTGGGTCTTTAATATAGAGGACTTTGAACCAATTACAGGACGTATTCATCAGCCACCACCAGTTCATCAAACATTTGAAGGTCATAACTTTGTTATTTGTTCTTTTGTACCTCGTTTATATGATTACCATCCAGAGGCAATTCCAGCACCATATTATCATAGCAACGTAAATAGTGATGAGGTTCTTTATTATGTAGAAGGGAATTTCATGAGCAGAAAAGGTGTAGAAGAAGGTTCGATTACGCTTCATCCGAGCGGCATTCCTCATGGACCCCACCCTGGAAAAACAGAAGCGAGTTTAGGGAAAAAAGAAACAATTGAATTAGCTGTTATGATTGATACATTCCGTCCACTTCGTATTGTAAAACAAGCGCATGAAACGGAAGATGAAAAATATATGTATAGTTGGATTGAAGAGACTTCGCATACGGTTAAATAGAAGAAAGAGGCACGTTCATAAAATGAACATGCCTCTTTCCTTTTTGGAATCGACAATTTATAGAATACCAAAAATACCTATAAAAAGATATGGGAATATATCTATATACATTATTTGTATATGTTTTTTGGGGATTTTTAAACCGTTAAATTCTTTAACCTGCGGAACAAATATGATAATAGCAACTTTTATTCATGGATGAAATTTTTCTCTTCTCATTTATTAGATAGTTTTCTGTTTATTTCGACAAAAGTGTTGACTAAAAAATAGGTTATAAGTAAAATAAGAAACGAATTAAAATTTTCAGAAAATTTAAAAATAGAGGTGCGTGCTATGAAGCAAATTTTTCAAAAAAAGCCGATTGCAAAATTACTGCAAGAAAGTAAGCAGAAGACATTAGCAAGAACATTAGGGGCACTTGATTTAACGATGCTTGGGATTGGAGCAATTGTTGGAACAGGAATCTTTGTTCTTACCGGTGTTGTAGCAGCGAAACATTCTGGACCAGCTATTATTTTATCATTCGCTATAGCTGCATTAGCGTGTGCCTTTGCCGCGTTTTGTTACGCGGAATTTGCATCTTCAGTTCCTGTCTCAGGAAGTGTTTACACGTATACATATGCAACAATGGGAGAAGTATTTGCGTTCTTGATTGGATGGGATTTAATGTTGGAATATTTGTTGGCCACATCTGCTGTAGCAAACGGATGGTCTGCTTATTTTCAATCATTATTAAAGGGATTTGGTATTCATATTCCAACCATTCTATCCTCTGCTCCTGGGACAGGGAAGGGTGGTCTTATTGATTTACCTGCTGTTCTTATCATTTTAATTATGACAGCTCTTTTATCTAGAGGTGTACGTGAAAGTGCACGTGTAAATAATATAATGGTTTTTATTAAATTAGCGGTTGTTTTCATTTTTATTTTTGCTGGATTTAATTATGTGAAGCCAGAAAATTGGACACCTTTTATGCCATTTGGGCTTGATGGTGTAATGGCTGGAGCAGCTACAGTTTTCTTTGCATTTATTGGATTTGATGCTGTATCAACAGCTGCAGAAGAGGTTAAGCGTCCACAACGTGATCTACCGATTGGCATTATTGCATCGTTACTCGTTTGTACAATTCTTTATATTGCGGTTTCGCTTATTTTGACAGGAATTGTTCCATACGGAAAGTTAAATATCTCAGATCCAGTAGCTTTCGCACTTCAATTTATTGGACAAGATAGTTTAGCAGGTGTTATTTCTGTAGGGGCAATTACAGGCATTACAACTGTAATGTTAGTTATGATGTATGGACAAGTTCGTGTTTCGTATGCAATGAGTCGCGATGGATTATTGCCGAAGGGCCTTGCTAAAGTCCATCCAAGATTCAAAACGCCATTTCTAAATACATGGACGACAGGAATTATTGCAGCACTTATTTCAGGGCTTATCGATTTAAATGTATTAGCACATCTTGTAAATATGGGGACATTATCAGCATTTGCACTTGTGGCTGTTGCGGTTATCGTAATGAGAAAAACACATCCAGATTTACCGCGTGCATTTAAGGCGCCGCTTGTACCATTTTTACCAGCGTTAACTGTTATCTTTTGCATATATTTAATGCTTCAATTATCGGGGACAGCATGGATGAGTTTTGGTATTTGGATGGTGATTGGTGTAGCAGTGTACTTCTTATATAGTAGAAAACATAGTGTTTTAAATAATAGAAAAGATGAGGAAGATGTAGCGAATTTATAAGAAAAAGGTCCGTTCTAAGTAGAGTAGAACGGACCTTTTATTTCGAAAATTTACATTTTTCTAAAAATAATATAAGATAAGGGGTGGTTGATTAAAGGGGTGGAGAGATGAAAAACACATGGCGTGAGCTAAGAGAGATGGATCGTAACGTATGGATTCGGTTTGTTGGAGAAACGTTAAATGGAATTGCGATGATGATGTTGATGCCGTTTTTTGCATTGTATTTAAAGGATAAAGTAGATTCCTTATTACAAGTAGGGATTATTATGGCACTTTCTCCTATCGCAGCAAGTGTTGGTTCTCTTATCGGGGGCAGAATTGCTGATATATATGGAAGAAAGCCGATTATGGTATTTTCAATGGCGAGTAATGCATTGTTAATGCTTGGTTTTTTATTTATAGAAGGATTTATTCCTTATGCTATATTGTCTATTCTTTTAGGATTAAGTAATTCATTGTTTCATCCAGCGGCGTCAGCAATGGTAGCAGATGTAACTGTACCTGAAAAGAGGACAGAGGCGTACGGCTTATTACGGATGGGACATAATATTGGTGCAGCAATCGGACCGATTATGGGGGCATCGGTGGTTGTACTTTCAAAAAATCTTGTGTTTATCATTGCGGCATCTACAATGATATTTTATGCGCTGCTTGTTTTGATACTTATTCAAGAAACAATGCCAAAAGTTATAAACGAAAAGCAGGAGAATAAGAATAGGGAATCAGAGCCCGTTTGGAAAATTATTTTGGGAGACAAGGTGTTGATGATTTATTTGTTAGCAGGGATTATGATTTCTATGGGATTTTCTCAAACGGAGGGTATGCTTCCACTTCATTTTGATAATGAAATGAAAGATATATTTGGTAAAAACAACCCATATCCATATTTAATGGCTTTAAACGGTTTGCTAGTTGTTCTATTCCAATTTCAAATTTCTAAGTGGGCAACAGATAAACCAGTTGGGAAGACGATGTTATACGGTGCTTGGTTATTTGGGATTGGTTTGTTCTTCATCGGTTGGCTACCGAAGTGGTTTGGAGGATCTGGAACAGACGCTACGGTTATTTTAGTAACATTACTTGTTGTATATGCGGTATACACATTAGGCGAGATGATTATGTCTCCTGTACAAATGACGTTTGTTGCAAATTTGGCACCAGAGCATTTACGCGGGACATATATGGGGGCAGCAAGTTTGCAATGGATTACAGGGAATGCATTTGGTCCGCTTCTAGGAGGCCTATTACTTGACCGGCTATTAGGGCACTTATTATTCACAATTCTAGGTGTAGGATGTATAGTGGCAGGTATTATATATATATCGTTAGATCGTCTTGTCGAGCAAAGGCAAAAGGGTACTATGGCGAAACGATCTTCATAATTTATAGGTGACATACACAAAAAGAAGTGTTTCTTCATATTTTAGGTACATAACTAGAACGTATTGTAATCTTACTTTAAAGTTTTTTGATGAGGGATGAAGAAAATTATACAAAAAAAACAATAAGTGGTGTCTTTTTGTTATTTGGTGGAAGTTTCATTTTATTTTAAATAGGAACTACCTATTTCTATAAAAAGTGCTAAAATAGAAAAATGAAAACAATTGGTTAGGGTGATTTCATTGACGAAAATTAAATTAGGTTTATTATATGGTGGAAAATCAGCAGAGCATCAAGTTTCATTACAAACAGCTCTAGCTGCTATTAAAGCATTAAATCAAGAAAAATTCGAGATTCATCCGATTTATATTACAGAGCAAGGCCAATGGATGCGTGGTGAGCGCATTACAGGTGAAGTAACAAGCGTGCAAGCTTTACAAATGAATGGAGAGGAAAATGCAATTTCTCCAGTATCATTAAGTACAGAAATTATCCCTACTGCTTCTTCTAAGCAAGAAGAGGCAATTGATGTTATTTTCCCATTGTTACACGGACCAAATGGTGAAGATGGAACGGTACAAGGGTTATTAGAACTAATGAATATACCGTACGTTGGAAATGGTGTATTAGCATCAGCTGCTGGTATGGATAAGGTTGTTATGAAAAATATCTTCGCAGAAGCTGGATTAAAACAAGCGAAGTATGCCTCTTTCATTCGCAGTGTATGGGAGAAAAATCGTCAAGAGGCTTATGAAAAGGTAGAAGAAGTATTAGGTTACCCATGTTTTGTAAAACCAGCAAACCTTGGATCAAGTGTTGGTATTAATAAATGTAAAGATCGTGAAGAATTAGAGAAAGCATTTGAAGAAGCGTTCCAATTTGACCGCAAGATTATTGTTGAAGAAAATATTGTAGGTCGTGAAGTTGAAGTTGGCGTTTTAGGTAATGATGAGCCAAAATGTTCTGTTGTAGGTGAGATTGTACCTAAGAAAGAGTTTTATGATTATAAATCAAAATATATCGACGGCGATACAGCATTAATTATTCCAGCTGAAGTTACAGAAGAAGAGTCAGCTACAATTCAAAGAGATGCAATTCGTGCATTCCAGTCTTTAGACAGTGCGGGCTTAACAAGAGCGGACTTCTTCTTAACAAAAGATGGGGAAGTATATATTAATGAAGTAAATACAATGCCAGGGTTTACACCATTTAGTATGTTCCCATTATTATGGCAGCATACAGGCTTGCCGTATCCGGAGTTAATCGAAGAATTAATTCGTTTGGCAATTGAGCGTCACGAAGAAAAGCAAAAAATTAAATATACAATCTAACAAACAAAGGAGGAAGCACTATTCAAGAGAATAGTGCTTCCTCTATGTAAGGAGTGTTTTTATGATAAAACGAATGTTAAAACAAATAGAACAAATGACGAATGGAACAGGTTTAGTAGAGAGATATGCCGAAATTACTATACAAGGCGTATCAATTGATACACGAAAAATTGAAAAAGGTAATTTATATGTTCCGATTCAAGGGGAGCGCTTTGATGGTCATTCTTTTGTAGATAAGGCAATTGAAAATGGGGCTGTAGCTACGCTTTGGAAAAAAGATGTACAAAATCCACCTGCAAATATTCCTGTTATTTTTGTAGAAGATACGTTAGAGGCATTGCAAATATTAGCGAAAAACTATCGCGATCAATTAGATGTAAAGGTTGTTGGGGTAACGGGCAGTAATGGTAAAACATCTACAAAAGATATCGTGACAAGTCTTCTTGTAACTAAATTTAAGGTGCAAAAAACAGAGGGTAATTTTAATAACCATATTGGTTTACCCCTTACGATTTTGAACTTAGAAGAAGATACAGAAATGGCTGTATTAGAGATGGGGATGTCTAGCCGAGGCGAAATTGAATTTTTATCTAAGTTAGCTCGTCCAAACGCAGCAATCATTACGAATATTGGAGAAGCACATTTAATGGATTTAGGTTCTCGTGATGCGATTGCTGAGGCGAAGCTTGAAATTGTTACAGGGTTACAAGAAGGCGGCGTATTTGTATACAATGGGGACGAACCTCTATTAACAAACCGTGTTCCAAAGATGAATTTAGCGGCAGAAACTGTTACATTTGGCGATGCAAGAGCGAATGATTATTATCCAACTTCTGTAACATTGCAAGCAACTGGAACGTACTTTAAGATGAACCGAGATGAAACTGTTATGTTTTATTTGCCTGTCCTTGGAAAACATAATGTATATAATGCACTTGCATCGATGGCGATCGCGAAATATTTTGGTGTAACATGGGAAGAAATGAAACAAGGCTTAGTAACACTTCAAATGACAGGGATGCGAATGGAAATTGTAAAAACAAATACTGGATTAACAATTATCAATGATGCATATAACGCAAGTCCAACGGCAATGGAAGCGGCATTTCATTTAATGAATGGTTTAGATGGATTTTCTAAAAAGATTGTTGTTCTTGGTGATATGCTAGAGCTTGGAGACCAAGAAGTGCAATTTCATTATGAAGTGGGTAAGTTAATTGATCCTGCGCGAATCTCCTATGTATTTACATACGGTAGACTAGGGGCTCAAATTGCGGAAGGAGCAAAAATTAATTTCCCTAGTGAACGTGTAAAAGCATATAATAATAAAGAAGATCTCGTGAAAGACTTAGAGGCTGTCGTTGATGTAAAGGCTGTTGTATTAGTGAAAGCATCTCGTGGAATGAAGATGGAAGAAGTCATTACGATGTTGAAATAATTGGTGCATATAAATAGGGATGATAGCTACGAAAATAGAGGAAACTCATAATAAGCGCTTACAGCAAATGATTAAAAAGTAAAAGTAAAGAAAAAAGCTCTGAATATGAAATAAGGTAACAGTTGGGGTTTGCTTTTTGCACATACAAAACTTATAATTGATAAAGTGTAATAACGTTTAGAAGTATTTTCGCGAAGAATATACGCCCGTTTATATACGTGAGCATTCAGGAAAAGGGCTTTTCCGCAAATTCGGAAAACGCCTTTTTTTAAATGATAAGTATAGGATAGAAAAGGAGAAGTAACATTGACAACATTTCGAGAATTAGGATTAAGTGATTCTTTACTGCAATCTGTTGAAAGCATGGGCTTTGAAGAGGCTACGCCAATTCAAGCTGAAACAATTCCGCATGCATTGCAAGGTAAAGATATTATTGGGCAAGCGCAAACAGGTACAGGGAAAACAGCAGCATTCGGATTACCGCTATTGGACAAAGTGGATACACATAAAGAATCAGTTCAAGGTATTGTTATCGCGCCAACGCGTGAATTAGCAATTCAAGTTGGAGAAGAACTTTACAAAATTGGTAAACATAAACGTGTTCGTATTTTACCAATCTATGGTGGCCAAGATATTAACCGCCAAATTCGTGCTCTAAAAAAACACCCACACATTATTGTTGGTACGCCGGGTCGTATTTTAGATCATATTAACCGTAAGACACTTCGTCTACAAAACGTAGAAACTGTTGTTCTTGACGAAGCAGATGAAATGTTAAACATGGGCTTCATTGAAGATATTGAAGCAATTTTAACAGATGTGCCAGAAACACATCAAACATTATTATTTTCAGCAACAATGCCAGATCCAATCCGTCGTATTGCTGAGCGTTTCATGACTGAGCCTCAACACATTAAAGTAAAAGCAAAAGAAGTAACAATGCCAAACATTCAGCAGTTCTATTTAGAAGTGCAAGAAAAGAAAAAGTTTGACGTGTTAACGCGCTTATTAGATATTCAATCTCCAGAGCTTGCAATCGTATTTGGTCGCACAAAGCGTCGTGTGGATGAGTTATCAGAAGCGTTAAACTTACGTGGTTATGCAGCAGAAGGTATACATGGTGATTTAACACAAGCGAAACGTATGTCTGTATTACGTAAGTTTAAAGAAGGTTCTATCGAAGTACTTGTTGCAACAGACGTTGCAGCGCGTGGCCTTGATATTTCAGGTGTAACACACGTATACAACTTCGATATTCCACAAGATCCAGAATCATATGTTCACCGTATTGGTCGTACTGGCCGTGCTGGTAAAAAGGGTATTGCAATGCTATTTGTAACGCCACGTGAATCAGGACAATTAAAAAATATCGAGCGTACAACAAACCGTAAAATGGACCGTATGAATGCACCGACACTTGACGAAGCATTAGAAGGTCAACAACGTTTAATCGCAGAAAAACTTCAAAGCACAATTGAAAGTGATAACTTATCATACTACAAACGTATTGCAGAAGAAATGTTAGAAGAAAATGATTCTGTAACTGTTGTAGCAGCTGCTTTAAAAATGATGACAAAAGAGCCAGATACAACACCAATCGCTTTAACGTCAGAGCCACCGGTTGTTTCAAGAGGTTCTAAAAAGCGCGGTGGTAACGGAAATGGAAACCGTGATGGAAACCGTAATCGTAATCGTGATGGCCGTGGCGATGGCCGTAATCGTGATCGTAATCGTGATGGTCGCAATCGTGACGGTAATCGTAGCCGTGGTCGCAAAGGTGAAGGTCAAGGTCGCCCGGGATCTTCAAATGGACGCGGCGAAAGAAAACATCATAGCCGTAAGCCACAAGCTTAATAAAAAAGAGGATGTCCAAAAAGGATATCCTCTTTTTGTTTGTATAGTTACGCATTCTGTATAATAAGTCGGATAGAAAAGAGGGGCTTTATACTTGTAAGACTTGGTTATGTAGCGGCGATTCATAAACTTGAGAGAATTGTTAATGCTAATTTAGAAAATTGTTTATGGTTATTAAAGCATAATCAAGGACATGATTCGATGGTGGGAGCTTTTGTATTAAATAAGCTCTGCACCATCGATTTTTTTTGCTAAAAGCGGGGTGTAAATACCGCCGATTAATAGCCCGGTTAAATGGCTGATAGGATTGGCAGAAGGATTAAAGAAGGTAAAGAGAAGTAATATAGATATAATTGAAGAAAACAGAACAAGTTCTTTGGGCTGAGCAGTTCGATAGCGACTGTATAAAATGAATAGTTGTGCACCGAGTAATCCGAAAATTCCACCTGATGCGCCGGCGTGAATATATTCAAGGGGCATAATGAGATAAGAGAGGATATTACCGCTAATGCCGGAGGTGAAAAATATAATTGCGAAGGCAATACTGCCTAGTTGTTTTTCAATAGAGTAACCAAGAATAAGTAAACAAATGCTATTGGAAAGAAAGTGCTGTAAGTCTACGTGTATAAATAGTGAAGTTATAAATCGCCACCATTCCCCTTGGGCAATGCATGTATTACAGGCCGCTATAGTAGAAAAGAAAAAATTACTTAGTATCATCATAATCAATTGTAAGAAAAGCAAAGAGAGGACAGCGGGTTGTAGGGGGATACGGATAGACATTCTATAGTTTCACTCCTTTTGCATCAGAAAGATTCTCTGTTATTCTTACAATATGAACGAAGAGAGACAAATAGAAGAAGGGGATTTTTGAAATGATTATAGGAATTGGAATTGATATTATCGAGCTGAATAGAATCGAAAAAATGCTAGATGGAAAGCTTAAATTTATGGAGCGTATTTTGACTGAAAGAGAACGTGGTATTGCTGCTGAATTGAAAGGGAATCGTCTTGTGGAATTTGTTGCGGGAAGATTTGCAGCGAAAGAAGCGTACTCTAAGGCGGTTGGAACTGGTATTGGAAAAGAAGTGAGTTTTTTAGATATTGAAATAAGAAATGATGAGAAAGGTAAGCCAGTACTCTTTGCAAATACGGAAAATATCGTCCATCTATCGATTAGTCATAGTAGGGAATTTGCTGTGGCTCAAGTTGTTTTAGAAAGCTCGTCACGCTAGTCTGCATATTTTATATCTTTGTCTCATATATTTGAGTTAGCGATAAGGAAGAAATATCTTCCATTCATTTATAGGGGCAAAGGGGCTGAAGCGATGAAAAGGCGGCTATTTTTAGTGATTGTCGGTTTATTGACCGTTTTTGTGTTAGCAGGTTGTATGGAAAAGAAACAGGAAGATGTTGTGCGAGATTTAGAAGCGAAGGTTAAGGGGATGAAGAGTTATCAAGCAGAGGCAAAACTATCCATTAAAACGGGAAATGAGCCACAGGAGTATAACGTTGAAATTTGGCATAAAGAACCTTCTTATTATCGCGTAAATTTAAAAAATACGAAAAAGGATCAGAGTCAAATTATTTTAAGAAATAATGAAGGTGTATTTGTATTAACACCATCTCTTAATAAAAGCTTTCGTTTTCAAAGTGACTGGCCGCAAAACAGTAGTCAAGCTTACTTGTATGAGTCGCTTGTAAGAGACATCTTACAGGATCAGAAAAACCTTTCGTTTGAGAAAACCGATAAGTACTATGTGTTTAAGGCAAAAACAAATTATCACCATCAAAATATGTTGCCGAGGCAAGAAATTACGTTTAATAAAAGTGATTTAACGCCCGTCTCGGTAAAATTGATGGATAATGATCAAAATGTTCTTGTGAAAGTAGATTTTTCGAAGGTGAAATTTGATACAAAGTTTGATAAGGGTGCATTTGATACGAAACAAAATATGTCTAGAGCGCAAGTTGATGTACAGACAACGGCAAAAGAAGATAAACCGTTTGCTATTTTATATCCACGTGATACCCCGCAAGGTGTTGTTTTAAAAGAAGAGAAGGAGTTAAAGACAGACAGCGGCAAGCGTGCAATACTCACATACACTGGAGATAAGAAATCCTTCACTTTAATACAAGAAAAGGCGAAAGTTGCAGAGGCCTCGTCACCAATCAGTGTAAGTGGAGAGTTAGTTGACCTTGGCTTTACAATTGGTGCGCTGACGAAAGACTCTTTAACGTGGTCGCATAACGGAGTGGAATATATGCTCGTGTCTAAAGGGTTAGAACCAGATGAGTTATTAATGGTAGCTCGTTCTGTTACAGCGAAGCAGGTAAAATAACCTTCTTAGACGTGGTGATATATAAGCACCACGTCTTTTCCTGGTTTGAGGAATGGATTTCATAAAAAGACGCATATAAAAGAATAAGCTTCGCATATCGTATATAAAGAAGTTTTTTTTATGGAAGAACCATCGTTCTACCATGATACGTGGGTAGAAGTAGATTTGGATGCAATCTATAACAATGTAACGCGCATCAAAGAACTTATTCCCGATGATGTGGAGGTTTTTGCTGTAATAAAAGAAAATGCATATGGACATGACTATGTCCCAGTGGAAAAAACAGCATTAGAGGCGGGGGTAATAAGATTAGCAGTTACCTTTTTAGATGAGGCATTGGTACTTTGTCGAGCGGGTTACAGCATCAATTTTAGTATTAGGTCCTTCGCCGCCGCGTGATGTAAATGTGGCTGTTGAAAATGATGTAGCATTAACGGTTTGTCAAAAAAGAATGGATTGAAGAGATAAAAAATAAAAGAGAGTGAATGTTTTATTTGTGAATTGGAAAACATAAGCAAGGAACAAGGAAGTCTTTGCAACAGGCTCCATACAATGGTATTATTACAATAGGTGTCATATATATTTGGGTGTGTAGTTGACGGTGGAGGTGTATTTTGTGTCCGAATCAAGTGTAACTACTGAAATCGTGGTTCGGTTGCCTAAGCAAGTGGTAACGGAATTGGACGGAATTGGAAAACAAGAGAATAAGAATCGCCATGAACTAATTTGCCAGGCAACACAACTGTTATTGCGTCAACATAAGACGAAGAAACGCTACCAACATGAATCAATGCGACGTGGGTACATTGAAATGGGAAAAATTAATCTTGGTATTGCATCTGAAGCTTTCTTAGCAGAGTATGAAGCAGCTCATACGGTAGAACGCTTAGTTAGCGGGGGGTAATATTTTGATTGTAAAACGCGGCGACGTGTATTTTGCAGACCTTTCCCCAGTTGTTGGTTCTGAACAAGGAGGCGTTCGTCCGGTTCTTGTCATTCAAAATGACATCGGAAATCGTTTTAGTCCGACTGTGATTGTAGCGGCTATTACTGCGCAGATTCAGAAAGCGAAATTGCCCACACATGTGGAAATTGATGCGAAAAAGTACGGATTTGAGAGAGATTCTGTTATCTTGCTCGAGCAGATTCGAACAATCGATAAGCAACGTTTAACGGACAAAATCACTCATTTAGATGAGATGATGATGAGTCGTGTAGATGAGGCTTTACAAATTAGTTTAGGACTAATAGATTTTTAAATCGGCAGTTTAAGTTGCTCTCTTTTAGAGGCAACTTTTTTTATTAGAGGAGGTTACGGTTGTATATGGAAATGGTAGATAATCGACAAGCGTTAATGAAAATGTTAGTGAAAGAATTAGGCTTTACAGAGAAGCAAGTTCGTCATGTTATTCAATTAACAGAAGAAGGTAACACAGTTCCATTTATTGCTCGTTACCGAAAGGAATGGACAGGCTCTTTAGATGAAGTGCAAATTCGTGCGATCTTAGAAAGATGGCAATATATGATGCAACTTGAAGATCGGAAAGAAGAGGTTCTTCGTCTTATTAACGAAAAAGGAAAGTTAACAGAAGATTTACGAAATCATATTGTTTCTGCAACAAAGTTACAAGAAGTAGAAGATTTGTACCGTCCCTATAAAGAAAAAAGAAGAACAAAAGCGACGATTGCGAAAGAAAAAGGGTTAGAACCTTTAGCGGAATGGCTATTGTTGTTTACAAAAGAAGAGCCAACAGAACAAGCGATGGCATTTATTGATGCTGAAAAGGAAGTGCAATCTACGGAAGATGCGCTGCGAGGTGCGCAAGATATTATTGCAGAAATTATATCGGATGATGCCACATATCGTAGTTGGATTCGAAATGTTACATTCAAAAAGGGGATGATATCTTCGTCTGTAAAGGATGAAGAAAAAGATGAGAAAAATATATACGAGATGTATTACGGTTATGAAGAGCCGCTTCAAAAAATTGTCCCACATCGTGTATTAGCTATAAATCGTGGCGAAAAGGAAGAGGTACTAAAAGTTTCTGTTATCCCGCCAACAGAAGAAGTTGTTCATTTTCTACATAAAAAAGTGATTCGTGATGAATCTTCCAAAAGTGCATTGTATGTACAATTAGCGATTGAAGATGGATATAAGCGATTAATTCAACCATCAATAGAAAGGGAGATTCGTAAAGAATTAACTGAAACGGCAGAAGAGCAAGCAATCCATATTTTTTCTGAGAATTTACGTAATTTATTATTGCAGCCACCAATGAAAGGGAAAGTAGTATTGGCAGTAGACCCTGCATATCGAACAGGCTGCAAATTAGCTGTGGTAGATGATACAGGAAAAGTTTTGCATATTGATGTTATTTATCCGCATCCCCCTGTTCGAAAATATGAGGATGCAAAAGGGAAAGTTCTTTCTATTATAGATAAATACCAAGTGCAGATGATTGCAATTGGGAATGGAACTGCTTCTCGAGAGACGGAAGAATTCATAGTAGATGTCTTACAAAATGTACAGCGAGATGTTTTTTATATTATTGTAAATGAAGCAGGTGCTAGTGTATATTCAGCTTCTGATTTAGCTCGTGAAGAATTTCCGGATTTACAAGTTGAAGAAAGAAGTGCCGTTTCAATTGGACGCCGCTTACAAGATCCGCTTGCTGAACTTGTGAAGATTGATCCGAAATCAGTTGGAGTAGGACAATATCAGCATGATGTATCACAAAAGAGATTAAATGAATCATTAACGTTTGTAGTGGAAACAGCAGTTAACCAAGTTGGGGTTAATGTAAATACAGCTTCGGTTCCATTATTACAATACGTTTCGGGGTTATCAAAAACGGTTGCGAAAAATATTGTCGCTAAGCGTGAGGAAAATGGGAAGTTTACAAAACGAACAGAGTTAAAGAAAATACCGCGTTTAGGTGCGAAAACCTATGAACAATGTATTGGTTTCTTACGTATATTAGAAGGAGAAAATCCGTTAGACAGAACAAGTATCCATCCGGAGCAATATAAAAATGTTGAATTATTATTAAAAAGTTTAGGTTTAGCGATTAGTGACGTAGGACAACCACAATTACAGAAGTGTTTAGCGGGAGTAGATATTTCTAAATTGTCCCAAGAAACGAAGATTGGTGAGCCAACACTAGTTGATATTATAGATGCTTTAATTAGTCCAGAGCGAGATATGCGTGACGAACTGCCAAAACCACTTTTGAAAAAGGGAATTCTAAAATTAGAAGATTTAAAGCGTGGCATGGAGTTAGAAGGAACTGTTCGGAATGTTGTTGATTTCGGTGCGTTTGTTGATATTGGTGTGAAACAAGATGGTTTAGTACATATTTCTAAATTAAGTAAGCAATTTGTAAAGCACCCATTAGATATTGTATCTGTTGGACAAATTGTAAAGGTATGGGTAGATGATGTTGATATGAAAAAGGGTCGTGTTGCATTATCGATGTTACCAATTGAATAGTAAGAAAAAAAGAGCAGGGGAAAGACTGCTCTTTTTTTAGGGATGGGGAAGCTCAATTGATTAGGAGCTTTGATGTGTTCTGCTATAGTAAAACCAGCATTCATTCAGTAACTTAATCTGATACCGGTTTTTTTCGAAATATGCACGTTGCATTTGCTTTCGGAGCCACGTGGGCATAAGAATCCCTCCTTGTTTAATCCTACTCGAATAAGTAGTTCCTTGTATTTAAGGATACAAAAGAAGCGGAAAAATTAACTGTTAGGAACTTCCTATAAGAGTTTGGTTAGCAGACTTTTATGGATAGCGCAAGGTAAGTGTTATTCATAAAAGTCTCACTTTTTGAATGAGGATGGGTATATGTACTATTTAATATATGTATAAGAAGAGAGAAAAGTGTAAGTTTATTTTTTGTTTGGGAGGAATAAAAATGAATGAACAAGAAGTGCAACGGCTTGTGGAAGAAATATCATTACAGTATTTCGGAAAGGTCTTTTTACATAAAGCAATGTTCAATAAACGATTGCGTACAACTGGTGGAAGGTATTTATTAAAAAGTCACAATATAGAATTAAACTATCATTATTATAAAATGTATGGAGAGGAAGAACTGATAGGTATTATTAAGCATGAACTCTGTCATTACCATTTGCATATTGAAGGAAAAGGATACAAACATCGAGATCGAGATTTTCGTGAGTTGTTAAAGAAGGTGGATGCACCTAGGTTTTGTAAGAGAATGGCTGGAGTAAACAAGGAGATTAAAACTTATGTGTATGAATGTGTGGGTTGTTCTATTCAGTATGTGAGAAGGCGCCAAATGAATACAGAAAGATATGTTTGTGGAAAGTGTAGAGGGAAACTAAAACAAATAAAAAACACCTTGACAGTTAAAAATCAATCCAGTATATTATAAACATGTCACGTTTGTACAAGACATTGTAGAAATGACTTGACTTATAACGTGAAGTTTTATAAGATACAAATTGTCTTTCTTATTCCGCAGTAGCTCAGTGGTAGAGCTATCGGCTGTTAACCGATCGGTCGTAGGTTCGAGTCCTACCTGCGGAGCCATACAGAGAAGTACCCAAGTGGCTCAAGGGGCTCCCCTGCTAAGGGAGTAGATCGCTAACGCGGTGCGAGGGTTCGAATCCCTTCTTCTCTGCCATACATATTGGCCCGTTGGTCAAGTGGTTAAGACACCGCCCTTTCACGGCGGTAACACGGGTTCGAATCCCGTACGGGTCACCACTTTTGGAGGATTAGCTCAGCTGGGAGAGCACCTGCCTTACAAGCAGGGGGTCGGCGGTTCGATCCCGTCATCCTCCACCATATATAATAAGTAGATCTTAATCTAAGTTCAAATGGTCCCGTGGTGTAGTGGTTAACATGCCTGCCTGTCACGCAGGAGATCGCCGGTTCGACCCCGGTCGGGACCGCCATTTTAACTTCTGCTATGTAGCAGTTGTTTTTTATTGGTTATTGTGATAAAATGATTTTCGTCACAAATTTCGATGGGCTATAGCCAAGCGGTAAGGCAACGGACTTTGACTCCGTCATGCGCTGGTTCGAATCCAGCTAGCCCAGCCATTTACGAGCCATTAGCTCAGTTGGTAGAGCATCTGACTTTTAATCAGAGGGTCGAAGGTTCGAGTCCTTCATGGCTCATTCTTTTTTATTTCCGCGGGTGTGGCGGAATTGGCAGACGCACCAGACTTAGGATCTGGCGCCTTTGGCGTGGGGGTTCGACTCCCTTCACCCGCATACGCGGTCGTGGCGGAATGGCAGACGCGCTAGGTTGAGGGCCTAGTGGGGGAAACCCCGTGGAGGTTCAAGTCCTCTCGGCCGCACCAAAGAAAAATAAAAAAGTGCTTGCATTTAAAGATGCAACGTGATAAGATAATTGAGTCGCTGAAAAACAACAACGACGGAACATCATGAATAAGCGCCCGTAGCTCAATTGGATAGAGCGTTTGACTACGGATCAAAAGGTTAGGGGTTCGAGTCCTCTCGGGCGCGCTATTACGGGAAGTGGCTCAGCTTGGTAGAGCACCTGGTTTGGGACCAGGGGGTCGCAGGTTCAAATCCTGTCTTCCCGACCACGCGGGTGTAGTTTAGTGGTAAAACAAGAGCCTTCCAAGCTCTGGTCGAGAGTTCGATTCTCTTCACCCGCTTTTAGTTCTTTGAAAACTGAAC